>DAOM01000118.1 GCA_002501855.1 Candidatus Nitrosopolaris nunavutensis | reverse complement strand
GTGTAGAATAGTGGCGTATCGGGTCTACGACTATACCATGTATATCACTTGGCTTTTTTGCAATTTTATTCGTAATAATTGCAAATGGGCGACGTCCCACCGCTAGGAATAGAATGGCTAATAGAGCTGCGATGAAAATGCCCCAACGAAGACGTAAATCCTGCAGTGGATAAGGCAAAATCGAGACCAAAGCTGCTATGATCGCGACCACCCAACCTGCGTTTTCTAGCTTGCCCATTGATTTGCGCCATACAAAAGGGGTTATTATGAGAAATAAAATCGCAGCTATCCTTCCAATGTATTCTAATAACATTCTTAGCTCCCGACGCACAACGATAACACCCTTCTTACAACAACCATCCTCAACACCCGTGTTCGCAACAGAACATTGAATGTAGTACTGCTGCAATGTCTGGAGTTGAGAACAAGCGCTGCACATGGGGCCCTTTTGCATGTAGAAATCTAGCAGACAGCCATTAACTCACTTATTGTGAGTCCTGCTAAAGTGGGGATGGTGACGTCACGTGAAATGGACAATTTTTGGAATAATGCCTAGAATGAGCAACCAATATATGTCACAACGTGGATGGTCATCGTGAGCAACCAGTCAACCACTGCGAGAATACATCAATGGGGGTATGTGAGCCCATGCCCCCAATTGCTGCACGTCTGGAGCATTAGAATAAATGTGCGAATTTTAAATATTATTTTATAGTAGACAACACTATGACAAGTCAAGGAAACATAAAACGAATAGATAAAAATAAAAGTCATTTGTTTTTATCTAGATGGGTTTTCTCTGGCTGAGAGTTAACGGCATTTCGTTTATCCCCCTCACCATTGACTAATCCATTGCAAGGTGAGCACTAGGAGATAAAAGCATATTAGGAATTGGTGAATATCTTCATTGTGACTATGAATTGTCCGATATGCGGTGCTTTGATGGTATGGCTTAATGGCTCTATAAGTCACGATCCTCCCCTAAAATACTACCAATGTCGGATCTGCAACGTCAACGTCACGAAATTTCCAGATGAAACATATGAAATTTTAGAGATAAAAGGCCAACAAAAGTAAGTGCGGTCTATAGAATTTATCGATGTTAGACAAAAAAAAATTCGATTGCCAATTATATTGAGAATAGGTGATCGTGCTTACAAACAACAGCACTAGCTTTAATATTTTCGAGCAACTGAAATACGTAATGACATGGTAAGAACAAAAAATAAGAGTTCTCTGCGCCAGCAAATCAAGTCACGCGATAGCATTATAGTTATGCCTGGAGTTTTCGATGCACTTACCGCCAGGATAGCACAGCATGTGGGATTTGATGCGATGTTCCAAACGGGCTATGGTTCAGCTGCGTCCTTGCTCGGAATGCCGGATTTTGGATTTTTAAACGCAGGTGAAACCGTAGATAATGCACGGAGAATAATACGTGCCGTTGATCGCCCTGTAATTGTAGACGTCGACACGGGATACGGGAATCCATTAAGTGTTTGGCGACTAGTGAGGGATCTGGAAAGCATGGGTGCAGCCGGTATATTTTTAGAGGATCAAGTTTGGCCAAAAAGATGTGGTCATATGCAAGGTAAGAGTATCATTCCGAAGGACGAGTACCTTTTGAAACTTAAAGCAGCCTTAGATGCGCGTAAAAGCCAGGATTTCATTGTTGTTGCCCGAACTGATGCATGTGCCTCTCTAGGCTTAGATGAAGCCATCAATAGGGGCAAAACGTACTTCAAGGCCGGTGCAGATGTGATCTTTATCGAAGCCCCAACGTCGACTAAGGAATTAACCAAGATCGCAAATGAAATTGATGCGCCACTGGTAGCAAACATGATTGAGGAAGGGGTAACACCAACTCTTAGCGCTCAGCAGCTATTCAGCATGGGGTACAACATTGCCCTGTTTCCATTATCTGCTCTTTATGCTGCGACTTTCGCTATAATGAAAGTATTCAGTGAATTAAAGAAAACTGGCTCGACAGAACATGGACGCGGAATGATGGTTACATTCGATGAATTTAATAAACTTGTAGATTTGCAGAAATACATGGAATTAGAGAGAAGATATGCATGACTCTGCTCGCGTGAGGGGCAAAATGTGATAATACACCACATTTAGTCGATACTGTATCCTAGGCGGTGCCATATCTGTGCAATACTGAAAAAGATTGAAGAGTTACTTGAGGATGTTAAGAGAAACAATAAGTGTTTAACCATTCTGGAAGTTAACAGGCGAGCCCTGCAAATTTAACAATTGTCACCAAAATCAGCCCAAAACTTCTGAATACACGGAATCAGTTTGCTGCTAAAAAAATGCAGACGATGACATATCGTAGCTTTGGGACGCATGCTAAGTGAAGAAAGCGTATCAGTATGCCTCCTACATCCCTCACTGTTCTTGTGTTAGGTACTATGAAACAATTTGAACCAGCGTGTTTTACGCGTTTGAAACGTAAGCAACTGAAGACTTGAATTGATGCACACCCTATGCTATTACGACATGCAGCTAACGGCTAGGAGAATTCTTACCTGGAATTTGAGGTGCGTGTCATACTCGCCTCATTGTCATCTATCATAACATTTAAGTTGATTAGACCATGATAATAGTAGAAATTTGTTTGAAAAAGCCGATCTCTCTGTAATAATTCCCACATATAATGAGTATGAAAATATTCTACAATTAGTCGAGATTATAAAAGATAAGCTTCCAGATGGCCTTTTTACAGAGATAATTATTGTAGACGACAATTCCCCAGACGGCACTGGCAAGTTGATCGCAAATTATATCGAGAATGCCCTTACTAAGGTATGTTCGGGGATTCAACAAGCGCATGAAAATAGTAGCAATTTTGCAATTAATACCAGAGAATCCATAGTTAGGCTAGTTCGTAGAGAGAACAAAAGTGGGCTTATCTCTGCAATCTTACAGGGAATAAAATCTTCCACGGGTAAGTATATCTTGGTTATGGACGCAGATTTTTCTCATCCACCAGAAACCGTACCGCTTTTAATCAATGAGTTATTGCGTGATCCCAACAGCATAGTAGTTGCCTCGAGATATATAAGAGGCGGATCAATACGAGGATGGCCGTATAAGAGACTACTGTTGAGCAGGTTGGCGGCAAAGATTGCAATACATGGACTGAAGTTGTGTAATGTTAGGGATCCTATATCTGGCTTTTTTGCATTTCCGCGTCATATCATCGAAAATATTAGGTTCGACACGTACGGATATAAGTTGCTCCTTGAAATCTTGGTTAAGGCCCAAGGAGTAAGAGTAAAGGAAATACCATATACTTTCATCGATAGAAAATCAGGAGAAAGTAAGTTTGATAACCGCGTGATGCTTGATTATCTCAAAGCAGTGTGGCATCTATACAGATATGGCCGAGAGTCAAAACTAGTAACAGCGAAAGAAGAGAAACGCAGATCCGTATTGTTTCTATCCAAGGCAGCTAGATTTTATTCTGTGGGTGCCACAGGCTTATTGTTAAACTATATTGTGTCAATGATGTTGACGAAGGGCATCATCTCGAATTTTTGGTATTTGCAAGCCTCTACAATCGGGATAATCTTATCAATAACCTCCAACTTTTTTCTGAACAAAATTTGGACATTCGAGGACAGAAACTTTTCGCCGAGGAATACTCTGAAACAATACGGCATGTTTCTCGGCCTGAGTACTGTAGGAGGAGTGGTTCAATTAATACTTCTATATTTGTTCGTTCAATCTGGTTTCCAATACACAGCGTCGTTAGTTTTGGCAGTTGCAGCTGCTTCAGTTAGCAATTTCCTGCTCAACAAAAAATGGACTTTTCGAGAAAAAATATGGGGCTGAATCTGCAAATGTTACATCAGATCAACCAGAGGGTAATATAGAAGACGGCATTTGAAAAAGAGATTGAGAAAAGCATATTTTCTTTCTCTCTCTTGTTTTTTCTATAAATATCCAATAAATAAACTCAGAACACAAAGCGTGACGGCCTCACATCACCGATAGCTAGCTACTCACACTGCACAGGGTACGCTATTCAGTTAATAAACCGGCATGTGAAGGTAATACCAATGACAAGGATTCCAACAGTACAAAACAAGTTGAAAATCTTGGCTGCAATAATAACATTTGTTGTTATCGTTGTCTTTATGTTCGAATCAGTAGTAGTAGTAGAAGCAGGACATAGAGGAGT
>DAOM01000035.1 GCA_002501855.1 Candidatus Nitrosopolaris nunavutensis | reverse complement strand
TATTATTTTGGTATTCTTATTTGCAGGCCTGTTAGCATCATTACAATTATTATTATTTTCTTTCATATCCGATCTAACCTCTCTATCGGATAACCCATTATCATATTAATTATTAGTAGCTTACAATTGTAAGATATTGTACGCTTAAACTTGGTATCTGACTGTAAAATGCACGGTTCAGGTAGCGCTGGTCAAAACAATGGATCCTCCTCATAATATTCATTTATCCCAATGGAGCATGCACAAAGAGGTGGCCAAGTAACAAGAACGTCAAGGGCTCGGGTGATAAATGACTCGAATAGACTGTTTAGAAGACCAACTTTATCAAGGGAATACTTCATACTCAATCTATTTAGATATGGAATCTGTTCTATCCTATATCTACGAATTCTCTTCTTCCTTCTGGAGTTCCATCGCATTCACCGATTCTTTGGCCTGCCTTTATTGAATTTCGAATAAATGATTCAATACTTGTTGACTGCCGCTGCTTGTTCTCGCGACTCTGTCGATTTTGATCTTCTGATTTAGAATTAAAGACCCAACCAACCAGACCTCGCTGCTGCAAAGATTGTTGCTAATGCAAGCAGATTCATTTCATTACTACAATAATCGGCATGAGTTAAAGGGGGTTTCAGCAGCGTTTACAGGTCTGTGGACTGGGTGGAGATTGGATAATTAAAGGGTTATTTTGGTGCATGGCAAGATGCAGTTAGACTTGGGGTAACATTATATGCAACATCAAAGGTTCAACTCCCTTCTTCTTTTTGATCTTAGAAGATTAGTGTCATTTTTGGTAACTGTTAACTTTCAACTCTTCATATTACCTGTGATGCAATTTTTCTTATCCATTGATGTGGGACAAATACATCTTCAGGATTGTATTTGGTCAGTGCTTTTAGAGTAAAAAAATGAAATGGGGTTATCTGGCGGCTACCACTGCTGTCCTTACTGTTCTTATGCCCTTTGCTATGCCAAGTCCAAGTATACCTAGCCCCAATATGACTACGAGGATGGGTCCCCAAGGGATGACTACCGAATGGCCTGTAGCCATTTGCGGATGTATCATGAGGTGCATCATGAAGATAGTCAGCGGATGTATCATGAAGATGACACCACTTGCAGCTAGCAGTCCTGCCCCAAGAAATGACCTCTGCTTCCATGATATAACAAACGCTCCTGTCGACAGCGCAATGACGCTTATGGCAAACACAGCCACAAACGATTCGAGTGTTAGCCCTGTCTGTGCCACTAGTGCGGCAAACCATGACTGCATCAATAGCACGCTGCCTGCAAAAAAAAGCAGAGCCACTACGAGTGTTGCTGCGGCCAGCCCTACTGATAAGCGTCTTTGTAGTTTCATATTGATATTCACTTGTTTAGTCATTATATTACTCATTAAGATAGTAATAAACTAATATATTTATATATTTCTGTCTTGATTCTTAACCATGAAGAGGGAAGAAATTATTGAAGCTATCAACCAGAAGTTTAGAGAAATGTCAACTGAAACAATAATGTTCCACCAAGCTGTTGCAGATGCACTTGGCTTGCATATTACCGACCATAAATCCTATGACCTTATCTCCCGTTTTGGAGCTATGCCAGCTGGCAGGCTTGGTGAACTGACTGGCTTGACTACTGGTGCAGTAACAGGAATTATTGACCGCTTAGAAGAAGCTGGCTATGTAAGAAGGACAGATGATCCAAAGGATAGGCGTCGAACCATTGTCGAGCCTATCAGAAACAAGAAATTGGAAAGGAAAATTGAAGCGATCTTTATCCCTCTTCATGAAAGAATGCGCAAGCTTCTGTCTTCCTACTCTGACAGTGAATTGGCTTTCCTGCTTGACGCAACGACAGAATTCATAGATCAGACACGTGAAGAATCAACAAAATTACGGCTGCAACGACAATCCTCTATGAAGTGACTTGGAAAGATAAGCAGGATGCTTCATCAACACACTTAAGAAATTAGTCTAATTGGATTTTGCAGAATAGGAGAAGGATCACACCTTGGTTCGTACATCAATCCCATTGTAATGAGCGATGAGTTATCATTGTTGATATTTTTTTACTTATTACTCCTTTTCCTACTTGACGGAGACCATCTTTTGAGAGTAAGCGAGCTCATAGTGACGTACACAGAGCTTGCTGCCATGGCTATGCCTGCAAACGCAGGATAAAGAAGACCTGTTGCATTCTCGACAAGTTCGACGATATTTCTATTTATATCCACTGCAGCTTGATAGTTAATTCGATTTTAAAATGATTACTTTTGTGACTCTCGTAACTCTTAGGGACATTTTGTGGTAACTTAGGGACGTAACCCGCTGGATACGACAAGCTGTCAGTATTCTAGCCAACTATACTAGACCAAAACGGGTGGAAAGACAGAGGAGGTTAATCACTGTGTCCGAGTATAATACTGATCATCTACTACAGAAGGTTTAGGGGCCAGAAGAAGTCTTACCAGCTCAGAGATAAACAGCTGACGGATCACAGTGAATAAAGTATTAGTGTTTTCTTAACTGGCATTAGCAATATCCAGTTATATCATGAATCTGTCGTAGCCTGTGCTGGAAATAACGCATCACCGAGCCGGAGAATAAAGGGGAATTGGGACCCAAAATTGTGTCAAATTTGTTCCACACCCC
>DAOM01000348.1:550-5233 GCA_002501855.1 Candidatus Nitrosopolaris nunavutensis | reverse complement strand
ACAGGTTTTGACCAAAGCGATAGTAGAATTGAAGAGAAACCAGTAGAACTGATTAGAAGGCCAATTAAAAAGAAAGAATTCTTAGATGAATTCATGAACTGAAATTGAGTTTTGAGATATTTAATCATATAGCTCTAGAATCAACCAACAGCATTACTTTTATACGTCTGTGTGTGAAATGTGATAGTTCGTTGGTGAAAGGGCTACAATCTAGTAAAATGATCATCCCCTTTTTGCTTGTGACATTCTCATTAATTACCGTAGTGATGTGCTTCTCCCCAAATATTACTTATGGACAGTCTAGCACCAGCGCTACTCAATCCTGGTTAGATCGGGAAAATAATGTAAGAATACTATTTAGCTATACCCCAGCAACGCCAATAATTGATACGCCTACTGACCTAAAATTTAGTATTCAAAATTTGCAAACTGGTAAACCTTTACCAGATTTATTGGCAAGAGTCGTGATAGTTACGAATAGCAGTGGTCAGGAAAGAATCTTTAAATTCACTAATATAGTGGCGCCTGATGGTGTTTTCTCCATCAAGTACCTGTTTCCTGATACGGGATTATATCAAGTCATTACAAGGATAACCTCACATTCAAATGATGTTGCATTATTAGCATCATTCAAAGTTTTTGTTCCACTCTTTTCTTTTTCTCTGAATAATACTAACGGGAGTTCCAATCTTTGGATTATCATTGTTATTGTTGTTGCTGCCGGGATTGCTACCTTTTTGATCCTAAGGAGGATTATCTAGCATGATTGTACGGACTTGATATATCTAGATGTTAAACAGGATTGCGATGCATTACGCGACTACTTTTCTTTCATAACAACAAAATCAAGCTTTTACTGACATTTTGAAATCATCCTCAACTGGTTCGACTGGTTGAAAGAGTATGGCGTCAATAGTGATTTTAGGTATAATGATACCTGGTGTGTTAAACTTATAAGTAGCATATTCAACTCCCCACGATGAATGAAGTGCCTGTTGATATAATATCTTATTCGCTGGACTGTCAATTGAAAATACATAGTCTATGTGCTGATGATTTTTGTCGGTGCTTCTGTCAATAAAGATAATTTTAAAATCCGTGATTTGTCCGACCCTTGGTATAGCTGGAGTCCATGTAAGTTGTACATCCACGTTGTTCTTCGGATTAGTCATTGTTACAGAAGAGATATCGTCTGTGACAGAAACATTCCCTTGCATCCACGCATAGACAGGAGACGAAAAATGGTAAATGCCAATATTGTTAAATATGAATGGAAAGGAACCATTTGATTTTATTATGCCAGAATCAGACAACACCGCTTTTGCATCAGAAGTAGATATGACTATCCTATGATTTACGTCATCAGCGTTATACCAACGTATTTGGTGTCCTTTTTGTACATAATATGAAGGATTATCGAAAAATCTAGGATTGTTATGATTGCTTGAACATGGAATGATTGTAATAATGTCCTCAGCATATGCTTCTGGAATACCGATAACCACCATCAGAAAAAAAATTGCCGGAACGCATATAAGTTTAGGCATATTTGGTTTGAAAACTATATGGTTCCCAAGTCATACCTAAACCTTGCGATCTGAAGGGGTGACCTTAAGTATTACTACTGATTCGGGTATACAGATCCAGATAATGACAAATCATTTGCGGATCTGACAATATTACAAGAATAGCTTAATTAACATTTAAGCAATTTCTGTAACGCTATAATAAGAGGCTCCAAAATACTACATATGGACAATGTTGTTCAAAATTACGAATGATTCAGTCTAAGGGTTCTTCAGACATGCATCCTTTTTCTGCCACGCTCAATTATGCTTTTTACTTGAAAGGTCATAGTTTAGGATACAGCTTCTAGTTAACTTCCTGCTTATACCTACTGCGTCCTCAGGTAGATAGAATGTCACTACAGGAGAAAAGAAAAACAGCTGATCAAAAACATTAAAAATAATCCAGAAAATTGTCGTAACAGCTCAGCCTAATATAACGTATGGCCGCCTACAAAAGACCAATTTAGTTGAAGTAATTATTGATAGTAAACTAGCATGAGTAGTCATTGATATTATTTTTATTATTTTTATTAATCTTAGACTATTCTTGATTCATCATCAGCTTCCAGTGTTCTTGTCAATAATTGCTTTAAATGACGGAAAAGGATATGCACCAGGTAGAGTTTGGGAATTAGAGCCATCACTCTTCTCAATCACAAAAGTAGGTGTTCCTTGAAGTCCCAGTGAAGTAGCAAAAGCAAAGTCCTTTTGCACAAATGACAGATATCTTTGAGTATCAAAACATGAATTGAACTTTTGCATATCTATTCCAGATGTTTGAGAGGCAAACTTCTTGAGATTGTCTTTGCTGGCCCAACCAAAGTTTGCAGGTCCTTGGTTTTTGAACAATGTATCGTAATAATTCCAGAATTTTCCCTGATCATTGGCACATTGAGCTGCCATGGCAGCAGGAGTGGAATCTGGGCCATATATTGGAAAATACTTGAAAACCAAATTCACTTTTCCTGTTTGGATGTAAGTCTGATTTAGCTGTGGCTCTGTATATTTAGCAAACCTTGCACATCTGTCACATTGAAAATCACCAAATTCTACGATTGTAATGGGAGCAGAAAGCTTCCCTAAGAATGGAGAACCTTCTTGTACTAGATTATGGAAAGAGAGTTTATTATTGTTGTTGGCCGTATTTTCTGATGATTGTATCACAGCTGCATTCAGTTGATTGGGAGACGATACAGATAGGACTCCAATACAGATAACTGTTATAATAACAGCAAAAGAAACAAGCACTTTTTTTTCTGCTTTATCATATCCCCTATTCATATCCATCGCTCCCTCCGTTACACCAGAGGGTGTTCAGCAGATTTTGTGAATATTTTATTTGATGATATTAATACATACCCACAACAAGCAATTATCGCAACCTGTAGTGATGCAACGGTTAAGTCTAACAGTCCTATTTGCTCTAAACCTATTGGTGGTAATCCGATAGTGTGAGATAAAGTGTAAAGCCCAATCAATAATAGAGAACCTCCTATTGAGATGATGTATGGAAATTTTGTTATCTTCTTTTCTATCACCATCCATAACCCTACTATTGCGTATGCTGTACCCGCAGTCAAGAATAAAGGAAACTCTATACTCCTTCTTGCAGATTCGTTACCATTGCTGATTGTGGCTTCCTTATTTCTTTGACTACTAGATTCTTTAGCAGACGATGTATTGTTTAGTGTTTGTTTTACTTGGCTGCCTGAGACATTATGATTATTTTCTGTAGTTTGAGGCTGAGGTGTTGTTACTTCTGAACTTTCATGACCTGTTTCAAGTGCAGCTTTCGCTTCATGATTTGATCTTTCCACTCTTTCACCAAAAGAAGCAGCTATCAAGTAAGCTACTGCGGTAGCGAAAATTAGACCAGCTATCAAGTAGACGACCAGGGGTTTTTTCATGTGTTCGACGAAAATAAAGACCGAATGGAATTATATTAACACTATAATAACTTAGTTATATCTTCTTATAACTAAGTTACATGCTACCTTATATATTTACAATACAATATCTTTTCTTTAGTCTTAGGGAATATGAGAGATAGCAGATCCAGTGATTACGACTTGTCGTCGTCAACAATTTTGACTACCAGATTTGGTCAAGAATCAGCTAGATTGATTCATTCTGTGGCAAAGTACCTTTACATTGTTGTAGGATTGATAATCTCCATCGCAGCGCTCTCATTACTTAACATACTTGGACTTTTAGATTATTTTTCCTCAAGTGGGATAGACAGAGTAGTTGATACTTTCTTATTAATAGCATTGATAGCTGTGCTGATACCATTGGTCTTACTTTTACTAAGGTCAAGAAAGGTACTAGATAGATGGACCGATATGTTTGAAAGAAACACCATTGCAACAGCCATGAGGATTGCCATGACTAGGAGAGGCAAAGAAGAAGCAATACTTGCTCTGGCGCAGTCAGTGGATGAAATTAGCGAACCATTGGAAGAGTATATAATGTCAGAAAAATCTGATTTGAGGGAGTTTTTGGATATTTCTATTGGTGATGGTATAACAAGTACATACGATATACTCATAGACTCAAGTCATCTATTAAATGGTGATAATAAGAATAAGGGTAATAGCCTAAGGAAAGTTTTGGAGGATTATGGGGCGGTAATAATTAAGATTGTGGACGGTTACGTCGACAGACGCCATGTAGAGTTATTTGTAGATTCACTAGCGAAATATGCTTTTGTGTCAAAAAATCAAGTTGGTCTCGGGATAATAGTAGGTGAAGACATAAGCCCAGAGGCCAAAGAATCAGTAAGTAAATTCATATCCGAAAAAAGAAGAGGAGGACTACCGATAAATCATCTCTTGCTTATAGATAAGCCATCATCTCCGCCAGCACCACCATTACACTCCACAGACCAGAGTTCTACCACCCAATAATCACTACGTTGTCTTTTGTCATCTCACTCATCTCTTCTATTGGCACTAGCTCTAGCAAAGTATAGGTAATCTTTAATCCATTTTGAATAAGCTTCTATCCCATGCCCAGTTATTTGATAAAATGTCACGGTTGAAGAGGCTTTTATTGATTTTATGTATCCATTTTGCTCAAGGATTTCCATTATATTATTGACTCTGTCTGGTCTCTG
>DAOM01000348.1:0-275 GCA_002501855.1 Candidatus Nitrosopolaris nunavutensis | reverse complement strand
TCTCTGGATTATTGGTAAGAATCTTGTATTTCGTTACAGGGATATTCTGTGCATTGACATAAAGATATTCAAGGATTGAGAGCATAGTATATTCGGACGAGAATCTTTTCTTCCGCCTCTTCTTCCTTACTGACAATGAATATTTACCCTAATTCTAGAGGTGAATCAAGTTGAACTGATAGAGAAATGAACGAAGATGAATATCTCGTTACGTTTGGCAGTGTCAACGAGAGGTACACGCCAGATTTTGCTTATCTAAATATTGATAGTTAGCT
>DAOM01000356.1:2373-3777 GCA_002501855.1 Candidatus Nitrosopolaris nunavutensis | reverse complement strand
CACGAACATGACTCGTGAGGAACGTACTGACGACAATCAGAAAGTAGTTTTGTGGTTGTATCGTTATCATATTGTATCAAGGCAAGAGGTGCATAGTGATGTTTAATTACCGTCGGCGGAAGAGTAGCAGGTATGCCTTCAGTTTGAGGCCATTCTATATCTTTCGTCGATGTTCGCGAGCGAATAAACCAATAGTCACCTCCAATAATTAGCTGTTTCTTGAAAGATTTCAGAGTGATTTCTTAGAGAAGCTAGTCTGGATAATTTATCAGGTAAAGACGTTGCCTTCTCAAAGGCGGTAACTATAAAAGGATAAGTTGGTTGTCAGAACAAATCTCAAAGCACAAAAAATGAAACAAGCGGCTTAAACACGATATTTTTCCAGGTTTAAATAAAAGCCTGCATAGTATTTCATCTCTTTTCAATAGTCGGTTTGGCCAACTTCCATCTTGTATTCTAATAATACTATTCTATTCAATCAAATTCAATCACCAGAAAAAATAGACCTTTAAAGCTCCAAAGCTAATTGAGGATCATTGAATGTATCAACTTGTTCAAATCCATTGTCTGTTAAAGCCTGTTCTGAGGCAAAAGTAATATCTGCTTCGTCATCTATAATCAGAATTCTTTTCACGTGCTAGTCGTTTTGTTTCTTGTAATTCTCCGTCTATCCACTATCAATACTACAAGCCCTGCTATCAGAGCAATGATTCCAGCAACGGCTAGAATTCCTCCTGTTACGAGGCCTCCAAATAAATTTAGGTTAAGTTGGTTGTTTTGACCTACGAACGGAAGATCTCCAAACAATATACCAACACTGACAAGACTACCTCCTATGTTATCGATAGTGAGAGTATACTTTCCTATAACATCTGGTTTGATTGTAGTCAAGAATTGTTTTGTGAACTCATTGGTTGAGATTACCTCTCCATTTGCGTTTCTGACGGTTTCTCTTAGATCGGTATTATGATTCGGCTCTATACTAATTACCAACGATAAGGGGCGGCTCACATCATTGACTTGGGTAATTGCACTCGCTGTCCCAGAAGGATAAATGGACACACCATTTAGAATAGTATTTTGATGGATGATTCTGCCACCCAAAGAGCCAGCCCATATTGCTGAAATAGCAATACCTGAGGCTAGAAGAGCCCCACCCACAATCAAGATTAGATATCCACGTTGCATTTGTCTTTCTTTATGTAATCTCGGTGGCTAGAAATACTTTAGTCTACTTCAGAATTGACATACAGGAGTATGAAATTAATTCTTAGTATAATGCGTAGGCCATGATGGGAGATCATGTTTCGTAGGAGTTACTATTATCAAATGTTTTGGCCTTGTCTATCTCTTCTCTAGTATAGATTCTATCATAGTGTTATACAGGATTTTCTCATAATCAAA
>DAOM01000356.1:0-1982 GCA_002501855.1 Candidatus Nitrosopolaris nunavutensis | reverse complement strand
GTCCATTATTTTCAATATCAGCCTGTTTATGCTCCTGACTATCCCATATCCAAAATGGTTTGTGTCTCGGTAACTCTAGTTAGTTCTGATGATCCTTGTATATCTGTCACCAGTCGCTCTAGGTCTTTAATCGTCAATTCAGTAAGTCCTGAACCATAGAGTTACTAGAAGGACCAATGTCAGGATCAAAGTTCTTCATAGAGATAATCTATTAGACAATAGAAGCACCCTTCTATTTTTTGGGAGTTTTTCACCAAATTTTCACAATAATTTGTGCATTGATAATTTATGATTTCTGTACTGGATCGTTGTATTAGTTAAACGGACAATTTGTTGTGGAACTTTTAAGAGTTGCTGAATCGGACTTAAGGATAGCATCTTCAAAATTCTCTGGCAAGGAGGGTTGGCTTTTCATGATGACAATTGGGGAATGTCACATGGAAAAATAACATCAACATGTGAGCCATAGCTCTCAAAAATTCTTACGGTTACTATGTCCATTTTTAAGTCTTCTTCAAGCCATGGTTAGCGCAGCTGATCTATGGATACCATCAACAAGAAGCCTTTTTTGCTTTATCTCATCGAACACTGTTATTACGCAATTATCTCTACTTGCTTCTCTTAAATTATATCTGAAGTAATTCCTAATGGTAGGATCATATTTATCATCAACTGCTTTGTTGCGAATATTATCTATATCCATCCAAACCTTGAATGATTGTTTCTCACTATTCATAGCTCGCCATCCTTTCTTCCTTTTAATTTCGTCTCCTGAGATATCAAGAGAATAGCAGGTGTTAACAAAATCCATCCATTCGGTAGGTGATTTTATGACACACGTTCTAGCGCGTGTCATGGTTATTCGGAATATGTCGTTCAAAAATTCTGGTCCAAAACGGCTTATTTCTAAATTCAAAGAAGCTGCAATATTATCGCCCATGAGAAAAGATATTTGCTGATTGTAGGTATTGTCCTAGCCATACGCAAACGCTATGGGTTCTACGTCTTTCCAACTTCCAGGAAACATATTTGTAAAAATAAGTAAATCTAACAGATTAAACCTTGGGTGGCCTATACGATACAATAAATTCAAACATATAATTTCTATATCTCCGTAGATGCCGGCAACACTCTGTTACATAGATAGTTTAAACATTGAGATGGTAATCCTTCTGTAGCATTCTCTATCTTTCTTTTGATTTGATCATCATCAAGAAGAGCAATGTCTTTGATGGTTTTGGTAGTGGCGGCAGCGGGTTTTGTTGGCTTTACGGCTATTTTATTCACATTATTGCATGAAAATGCGCAGATATAAGTTAGTATTCTATATGATCTTCTCTGATGATAAGTTAGTTTGAGTTGTTTCCAGTAAACCCTTTCACTGTATCCATAAATAAATTAAGTGAATTATAATCAAAAGGATCTTGAAATGCCAGAAAGAATTGCTCTACTCCAACATCTATATATTCTCTAACTTTTTGTGCTATATCTTCAGGTTTTCCAACTAGAGAATGTCTGAGCAGTTGATTAAGCATAGCTGGCCCTCTTTCCATTGCAAATAGTCTTTTCTTATATTCTAGGTCTGAATCAGAATTGGCAATTATAACATCTAATTCAATTGATTTCATAATTTTGCTTGCATTATTGAATTTTTCAGAAGATATTTCTTCAAATTTCAATTTAAGAGATGCAAAATGTCCAGACGAAAGATAAGAAGATTCCCATATATCGGCATGTTTGGCTGCTATTTTCATCATTCTCTTCCCCTTTGCTGCAACCGTAATTGGAATACTTTCTTTTGGGTTTTTTAGGCTGGCGCCATTAATTTTAAAATACTTTCCGCTAAAGTTAACGTTTGGTTTACTCCACAACGATTTGAGAACTTTTATACCTTCATCAAGTAATGAAACTCGATCCGCTCTATTAGGGTAATCTATTCCATATGGATACCACCACTGTACTGCGTAATCATGTGTTGCTCC
>DAOM01000170.1:10794-24392 GCA_002501855.1 Candidatus Nitrosopolaris nunavutensis | reverse complement strand
GGGAAGCTTCAGATGTGTATAAGAGACAGCTCCCCTACCTTTCCGCATTTCTAAAATCAATGCGAATATTGCGCCTCCTATTACAGCTGCGCTGCCTATCAGTCCCCAAAAAGTCTCATTTACCATGAAAAGAACGAGAACGAGCGGCAAATATATTATTAAAATTGTAATTCCTAAATACATAATTCCAATCCATAACGAAAGCACCCTTCATGCAGCGCAAGCACCCGCAATGCAGCAACCAATTTCAACACCCTCATTCGCAGCAGAGCCACATTCAAAGAAACGTTAATAAGTCACTAGCGATATTACTAGTGATATGCTATCCAATTGGTTTTCGAGGGTGGGGAGTGTGATTCCCAGAGGATTCTCAAGGCATTATGTGCTCGGCCTTCTAAAAGACCAACAGCTATCTGGCAAAGAAATTATTGATAAAGCTATTCTGCAAAGTGAGGGAAAATGGAAGCCATCCCCTGGATTAATTTACCCTATGCTGGGTCGGTTACTCGAGGAGGGTCTTATAGATGAGACAGAGAACGGGAGGTACAAAATTACAGCCAAAGGGCTTGAAATGGCTGGAGATATACAGTCAGTTCATAGGATGTTACAGAAGCAAGTTGACGTGATGCTAAGGGTGGGGAGTGTCGGTAAGTTTATGGCACTAGATCTGATCGACAGAGTGTCTACAATAGGAGCCACACTTAGCTCGAACCTTGATAGAATGACAGTCCAGGAGCGAGACAAGTATAAGCAGTTCTTGCTGACTGAATTAAAGAAAATGGACGAGCAAACGGAACATAAAGAGAAAGTGGCTGTCGAATAATAGTAATAATATTTTATTCACTCCGCTAGCTCATAAAGTCTTAAGGCCTCGAAATTATTTGTCTTCTACTGCGATAGATGAAAGTATGCTGCGAATAAACAAACTTATCGAAAAGATGAGCGCTATAGAACAAGAAATCACAAATGAAACTGAAATACTGAAAGAACAATATATTAACGCCAGCTCCGCGATGGGAGATACGCATAATTATTTTCTTAGTGGCGTCGAATCTGCTCCGTCCCAAAAGTCCTACTTGCTCACATCCAGGGGGATTGAAGTTCTAGGAGAGGAGGTCATTCCGATTAGTGCGTTTATAGACAATGTCATACGTTATGCAATCTCGCCCAAGAATAAAATCGAAGTCCTATATAACTTGGTTACGCACTTAAAGAAAATAGATCAAATGCTCTCTTCTTGATAACGTCAGTTCAGTGTCATCGGGGATGTACAAGTAACTGTGATCATCTTATCAATTTTTGCGGACTTGAATTATCATTATTAACCAGATTGTCAGATAGTAGAGACTGGGAGACGAAATGCGAATAGATCATATAGCTATTGCTGTTAACAATTTAGATGAAGCAATAGGAAACTACCAAAGAATTCTGAAAGTGGACCGTTTAGAAGTAGAAATAGTTCATAATGAGAAGGTCCGAGTTGCAATGCTAGAATTATCGGACACGAGGATTGAGCTGATGGAACCAACATCCGAAGATAGCCCAATTAAAAAATTTCTAGTCGACCGAGGTGAAGGAATACATCATATCGCCATAACTGCGGATGATATCGAGAAAGACATTTCTAGGGCCACTGCAAATGGTATGAAGATCCTCGGCGGATTGAGGCTTGGATCTTATGGGAGAAGAATTACTTTTATTCATCCCAAATCGATTAATGGTGTCCTAATGGAATTTTGCGAGGCTCCAGCGAAGGGCTAGACTAAGAACTAGTCGAAGCGACACTAATTAGAGTTGCATTCTGGATCTGTCCGATTATTTCTAATGTTATAGACGAAGGCTCTGTAGTTGGTATTAAGCGGATGCACATCTGCGTCAATTTGTGGGGTAAATCTTCATCGTCTTTTTTTGCATAGTTCAAAGGTCAGTCATCATATGGCATTTTTCTCTCTCTCAGATAATTTCTCGTTTAAAAGAAATCGAATTCTTGTGACACCGTCTATTTGCTCAATGATTCCGGCCACAGAGTCTGGAACAAATTTTTTCCAGCGGTGTGATCTTGACATAAGATTACGAATATTTGTACCATTGTATTCTTTCCTTCTACTAAACCTAGGTTTCAGAATTTCAGTCTGACGCGACACCAAGTTTGTAACAAATTCGTTGCCAGAATACAGAATATCAAAATGAGGTACCATAGATTTAAGATGTCCAAACCATCTAGCATTATTTTCATCGTTTACCACAGGTACAATGTGGCATTTTGTCAAATCTATCTTCGATTCTACCAAAGCGGCATGTATCATCATTATCCGTTCTCCTGCAGTAAACGGATCCGTATAGCTGTAGTTGATTTGGGCGCTTCCGATAGCAATAACTAGCTCGTCGCAATCTTCAAAGATCTGCTCAACGAGGCAAAGATGTCCTTTGTGAAATGGTTGGAAACGTCCCACCATTAGTCCGCGCTTTAAATTATCGACCATTGTGCATGCCAAGACCTTTTTTTTGTTGTTCTATTATCTCTCGTTCGATCTTGCTGAAAATAGGTTCGACCTTGCCAAGTGAATGCCCAGCAGAAATTCTCATCTGCGAGGCAGATGACCAGGGTTGTAGGTGTATGCTGTCGGTCATGCCCAACTGGCACCATATTTTCTCACAAGAAAATGGGATAAAAGGCTCTAACATGACTGCTATTGACCTTACGGCGTTCACTGCAATAAACAACGTTGTCATGGCAGTTTCTCTACGAGCCCAGGGTTGTTTTATTTGGAAGTATTGATTAAAGTGAGTAGTAAATCTCAGAATTCTTTTCAACGATTTATCGATTTCAAGTGCCGACAACAAGCAACCTACCTCTTGTGCTATTCCTGCAATCTGTGACAGACTAAGATTATCATCGGAGTCATATTCTGCAGGTTTGGGGACCTTTCCGGAAAATGTTTTCTGGGTAAAGGACAACGCGCGGTTTATAAAGTTCCCTATATTTGCAATTAGTTCGTTGTTAATCTTCTCAGAAAATACGTCCCAATCAAAATTGATGTCTGTCTGGGAGTAAGGCGTGATAGATGCGAGATAAAATCTCAAATAGTCAGGAGCGAAAGTTGATGTAAAATCTCTAAGACCAATATACCAGTTTCGACTTTTCGAGATCTTTTGATTATGAAGCAGAAGGTGGCCTCTGCTCGGTATGTAATCCGGCAATTTGTACTCTTCGTCTATCCCCATCCGCATTGCTGGAAGGATTAGG
The DNA here is from genome assembly GCA_002501855.1 of Candidatus Nitrosopolaris nunavutensis. Taxonomy (GTDB): domain Archaea; phylum Thermoproteota; class Nitrososphaeria; order Nitrososphaerales; family Nitrososphaeraceae; genus Nitrosopolaris; species Nitrosopolaris nunavutensis. Next base: position 21,145 of record DAOM01000170.1, on the reverse strand, counting down.
TAATGATGATACACGATGTCTTTGCCAATAAAGTGATAGATCTCAGAGCTGTTCCAGTATGCTTTACCATCCACCCCAGACTGCCGAAGATAGGCAGTTAGTGTGGAGATATAGCAGAGATGATTATCGAACCAACCATAGAATACTTTTCCTTTGGCCTCTGGCAACGGTACAGGTATGCCCCATGATAAATCTCTCGTTATATCCCAGTCCCTTAGTCCTTCGTTTATCCAGTTAATGACATAATTTTTAACGTCGGATTGAAGATTACTGTTAGTATTTAGCCATGTTTTTAGTTGGCTTGAGAAACTAGAGAGTCTAAAGAAATAGTGCTTACTCTGTTTCTTGATGGGATTATTTCCACATATCCCACATCGAGGCTCTAGAATCTCATCGGGAACACGTCCACATTTTTCGCAAAGGTCGGAATACTGATCTTCGGCTCCGCAAAAAGGACATTTTCCTATTACATATCTATCAGGCAGGAATTTGTTATCGAATTTACAATAAAACTGTATTACGTCTCGTTCGTAGATGTGACCATTTTCCGAAAGCTTTTTGAAAACGTATTGTACAAACTGCCAATTTTCTTTTGAACTTGTACTAGAGAAACTGTCAAAAGATATTCCTAACGTCGTGAAATCTTCGTAATCTCGCCTATTCCAAAAAGCGACATAGTCGCTAGGACTCTTGTTTTCCCTTTCTGCGTTAATTAACACGGGAGTTCCAAAATCATCGGAAGCACAAATATGATAAATTTTCCTTCCTGTTCGCCGAGAATATCGTGTAAAAATATCTGCTGGCAGGTAAGTAGAAGCAATATGACCTAGATGAATTTCACCATTTGCATACGGAAGAGCGCTCGTTACGACAGCACTCGTGATTTTCTCGTTAACACCTATCACAGAAAAATTTCTCGGTTTGGATCAGATTTTAAGCTATCCCTAACTTCGTGCCTCTGGACAATTAGTAGTTAGCGATATTTCTGTTAGTGACATGTTAGAGAGCTTCATATAAATTGGAATCAGCAATCATCAATCTTTAGACCTGCTGCTTCGACAGCATAGTGAGCCACATTTATGTCGATGTCAGGCGGAACATTGTGGATTTTGTTTTCCATTGAGTGATAATTCTTTGCAAGAAATAAAATTGATAATAACTGGTTGGCAAACGATAAAGCCATCACTTCAGGTGGATGCCCCTCGGCACCAACTAGGTTAATAACCCTTCCTTTTGCTAACAGATATAGTTTCTTATCACGAAATTTAAAGCAGTCTACGTTAGGCCTTACCAAAACGGGAAATTTGTCCTGAGAAGAAAGATAATCGACATCTATTTCGACATCAAAATGTCCAGCGTTAGCCAGTATCGCCCCATCCTTCATTTTTATCAGATGCTCTTCTCTAATGACACGCCTGTTGCCAGTACATGTTATAAATATGTCACCGAGCTGCGCAATCTCGGATAATTGTTTAACATTGAATCCGTCCATGTGTGCTTCTAGAGCTTTTATGGGATCAATTTCTGTTATGGTAACAATTGCTCCCATCCCTCTTGCTCTGACAGATACACCTTTTCCTACCCAGCCGTAACCGCATACTATTACTTGTTTTCCTGACAGAAACAAGCCAGTCGTCCTCAAGATCCCATCAATTGTGCTTTGCCCTGTTCCATATCGGTTATCGAATAAATGTTTTGTATATGCATTATTCACCGCTATCACAGGATATTTCAGGCGTTTCGTTGATTGTAATATCTCTAACCTCTTCACACCTGTAGTGGTTTCCTCAGTTCCGCCATAGAACCGAGTTGTTCCTAGTTTATGAGCAGCAATATGTAGGTCACCGCCATCATCTGTCAGAATATCTGGCCGAGATTGGAGAACGCGTTTAATGCACTCACGGTATTGCCTTTCCGATTGTCCTCTCCATGCGAAAATCCTTATGCCCTCTGAATACAAAAATGCAGCCACATCATCTTGTGTGGATAAAGGATTTGCAGAACAAATTGCGATCTCTGCACCTAACATTTTTGCGGTAATTACTAAAACCGACGTTTCTTTTGTAATGTGTAAGCAAAATCCTAATTTATAACCTGATAATGGCTTCTTAGTTTCGTTTCTGATCATAATCTTGTCTAATATTGTCATATGGGCCCTAGCCCATCTGTATGACATTTGTCCCTCCTTCGCCAACATCATATCGGCAATTTTGCTGGACAACAGTAGTGATATCTCTCTAAGATACTAGCAGGTAGTGATATACCAGTCTAGGCGTCCATGACCCCAATTGACGCACAAGATAAATGTTTTTTATTGTCATTCAGAGTTTTTTTACCGAATTTAAAATGCAATCTTTGGTTCGAACATACCAAACACTTCTTTAAAGACGTTGTTTATTTCACCCAGAGTCACGCTGCTTTTCACGGCGTTGATGATGTGGGGCATCAAATTTTCATCAGGATTCTCCGCAGCCTTTTGGAGTGCGCTGATCGCCGCATCAGCCTTTATTTTATCACGGTTTTTCTTGAAATCCTTAAGCCGAGCAACTTGCCTTATTTCAATTTCATTATCTAACATACTTATCTTGGGTTCGACACCTTCATTATCTTGGAATTTGTTCACACCAACGATAATGCGTTCAGCCGAGTCCACCTCCTTTTTCAGTCTGTATGCGTTCTTCCTTATTTCATCTTGAAAAAATCCTCTTTCGACAGCTGCCAACGCCCCACCCATCCGATGAATTTTTTTCAAATATTTTTCAACCTCTTCTTCGATTGTCTGGGTTAAGGATTCGATATAGTAAGACCCGCCAACCGGATCGACTGTTTTCGTTACGCCCGTTTCTGTCCCAATAATCTGTTGCGTCCGGAGTGCCACCTTCACAGATTCTTCTGTTGGCAGAGCAAGGGCTTCGTCGCGAGAGTTTGTATGCAATGATTGACATCCACCTAGTACAGCAGCTAATGCCTGAGTTGTGACCCTGACGATATTATTATCAACTTGCTGAGCGGTTAATGATTCACCGCTCGTCTGGACGTGAAACCGTAGATGGAGCGATTTTGCATTCTTGGCATGAAAGATATCCTTCATTATTTTAGCATATATTTCCCTGGCAGCTCTAAATTTTGAGACCTCCTCGAAGAATTCCATTGTACAACAAAAGAAAAATGATAATCTCTGGGCAAAGTCATCTATTTTAATTCCTCTATCTACACATGTACTGATATATTCTATTGCGTTAGCAAAAGTGAAAGCCAATTCTTGAACAGCGGTGCAGCCGGCTTCCCTCATATGATAACCCGAGATGCTGATCGGGTACCACTGCGGTACATGCTTGTAACAATGCTCTATAGTGTCACCTATGAGTCTTATTGATGGCTTTGGAGGATAAATGTAGGTATTCCTGGCTATATACTCTTTCAAAATATCATTTTGTGTAGTGCCTCTTAACTTCCCTGGAGAATAGCCTTGTAACTCAGCTACACTAATGTAAAGTGAAAGCAGGGTCGACGCGGTTGAATTAATTGTCATAGATGTACTGACTTTATCCATCGGGATACCCTCGAAGCACGTCACCATATCCTTGAGCGAGCTAATGGCCACTCCGGTCCTTCCGACTTCGCCTTCCGACTGCGAGTCATCTGAATCACGACCTGTTTGTGTAGGGAGGTCGAACGCTAAGGAAAGGCCTGTTTGGCCATGAGAAAGTAAGAATTTGAATCTATTGTTCGTCTCTTCCGCACTCCCAAAGCCGCTATATTGCCGCATTGTCCATAAACGCTCCCGGTACATATCAGGATAGATTCCTCTCAAGTACGGAAATCTACCGGGCTCTTGGTCCTGAGTCTTTTTCCGTAGTGAATTCTTTTTGTATACTTTCCTTACGGGGATGCCAGAATCTGTTTTAATTACACTTGTCAGATTCACTCACCTTAGCACTACTGCAGCCAGTTGTTCAGCAGCCACATATGGATCAAGTTCCTTATTTACTATTTTTTCAATAAAGTCTTGATATCTGTTATCTTCTCTGAGCATAGCAGAAACTTTTTCTTCAACCATGTTAAAAACCATATCTCTTAACTCCACCTCCAGCATTCTCTTTTCCTGATCTCTATAATTGTCTCCTTTACTACGTAGTATCTTATCAATATTAACAGCAACATCTTTAATTCCGCTCCCCGTTTTAGCTGATGCTTTGATTACCACGGGCTTCCTAGGAGTGTCGCCTATCAAATCCGTGATAGAATTGTATAGACTCGTCGACCCTTCAAGGTCTCCTTTGTTAATAATATACAGGTCTCCAACTTCTGTTAGGCCAGCTTTTATTGCTTGTATGCTGTCACCAGTCTGTGGGCTCAAGACTACCGCAGTAATGTTAACCACGTTCGAAATCTGTACTTCCACTTGTCCAGCACCCACGCTTTCGACTATTATCAAGCCATAGCCAGCTGCGTCAAGAATCCTTATTACATTTCTCACTGATCTAGAAATTCCCCCTACTGCTCCCCGCGAAGCCAAGCTCCTAACGAAGACGTTCTGGTCATCCATGGTAGTTCGCATCCTTACTCGGTCTCCTAAGATTGCTCCGCCGGTGATGGGGCTTGTGGGATCGACTGCGATAATGGCTATCTTATAGCCAAGGTCCTGAAAAGCTGGAACCAATTTTTCTATCAGAGAACTTTTTCCAGCACCGCCAGCGCCGGTGAATCCCACGGTCTTAGCATTTCCTGTTTTATTAAATATTTGACGCAAGATTATGTGAGAATCAGGTTCATCGTCATCCACGATGGAAATTGCTCTAGCGAGCGAGCGACGGTCGCCCTGAAAAAGACCCTCAACTATAGGATGCACAGTATCTCCGATATAGATATACCAATATTAAACACTTCCAAAAAGAATATTCAAGATGGAAGTCACTCTAACCCGAGCTGCATATATGAGCAATAGATACACATGGGGCGGCGGTAAGTTTTAAAGTCTAGTTCTTCAATCTTTCCTGAATGACCCCGGAACAACGAAAACCTCATCAACACCAGCAACAACAACATCACAAAATGATCAGAGTACTTGTTTCAAAGCTTGGACTGGACGGTCACGACAGAGGAGCTCTTGTGATTTGCAGAGCGCTGAGAGACGCTGGAATGGAGGTAATCTACTCTGGGCTATTCTGTACGCCTGAGCGAGTCGCCAACACCGCCCTAGATGAGGACGTTGACGCGATTGCGATGAGCCTATTGAACGGGGCACATCTTGTTCTTTTTCCCAAGGTTGCAAGGCTACTGAGGGAAAGAGGAGTAAACGACATTTTACTTGTAGGAGGGGGAATTATTCCTGAGAGTGACAAAAAGTCATTAGAACGTGAAGGAATTACTGGGAATTTCGGGCCGGGAACTCCTTTATCGACTGTAATCCAACACATTACAGCAAATATAAAAAAGTCCTCGGAGCACAGAAGCCCTTGACAATAACATGTACGATTTGGATGCTGTGGACATGACGCCTTCGTCTAGATTAAAAGAAAAATTCTGAATAACGGGTTGCCGTTTTCAAATCGGCCCATGTAGTTCTACCTTCCGCAATTAGTCTAAACAAGCGCGATTTGCTATTTGTACGATTATGTGAAATTAATTCTATTCAATAACAAAACGCCCCATGTCTAGCTCGATCCAGGCTCTCAGCATTTTTATTAGACTAACAAGACAAGTGCTGACTTATCTATCCAAATTCTGGCTGCGGGGTTTAGACACATTCAACTCATTTTTTATCTTCTTTACTAAACTTGCTATTTCGATAGGTTTTCGAATAAAGCATTCTACCTCTAGAGAGGGAAAAACTTCTCTCAGGGCTTCGTAATATACTTCAAACGCGGTAATAAAGCATACTTTAATACCGTTATGTATCTTCTCAAGTTCTTTATACAACTCAAAGCCATTCATTTTTGGCATCCTTACATCCAGAAGTAATAGGTCATACTTAGAAGCTTCAAAATTCGATAATGCTTCAAGAGGATCGTTAAAAGTATCGACCTTGAAGCCATCGCTTTCCAAACCCTTCTTGAAAGCCAAGGTAATACCAGAATCGTCATCCACGATTAAAATATTTGTCATCGTCAATCGATAAATGAGCCATACTTTTATAATTTATGAAAAACATATAGAGGTAATTATTCGGACTTGTTTAAGATTTTCGAATGCAGTGTAATTTTCTATAATTCTGATCTTAGAGAGGAACCATAGATAAGTTTAGAACTAAGAGCTAAAAGTCTTTCATTTTTCAAGAAATAACAATCTTTTAGCAGATTTTTAACGGCTAGTTTAACCGCGTAGAGTTGCAAGAAGAAAATAGACTTTAATAAAGTTTCTATCATGCTCCGCTTTCTGCAGTCGACGTAGAGAGTCGAGACGCCGAGTTTATCGAGCTGGTTCATGATTGTCTTGCTCACTCTTAAGTCACATGCGTTGTTCCCGAGTATAATGATTCTATCATTACTCTTAATACTGAAAATTGGGGAATGACAGAATTCATCTAATGAATAGGCTGACGAGTGTATACCAAAAACCTCATTCATCTTTAGTGACCCGTATAAAGCAGCAGGATATACTATGCCATTTCCTAGGAGTATGTAGGAAGGAGATTTTTTAATTTTGTAGTTGGTTAGATAATCAGCCAAAGCGATTGACTCATTGTATATTTTTTTAACATTGTTCAACTTTACCTTGCACACTAAAGAAAGACAGCATAGCATAGAAGCGGTAAACCCTATGGTGCCAGAAGTTGGAATGCTAGCGCTTTTGTATCGCATTGAAATGAGCTCGTCAGAGCTTTTTGCGAGAGGGCTTTCTGGCCTTGTCGTTATTGCAATCGTTTTGAGGGCGGACTTATTTGCCACCTTAGCTGCTAGCATAGTAGCCTTTGTAGCGCCAGAGACTGATACGAGATATACCTTCCGATTCCTCACGATAGCGGGATTCAAGACAATATCCATTGGATGACAACACATAGCCTTATAACCTGACACATACATTGCAATCAAAGACGCGACGTACGAGTCTCCCGAACCAGTAATAACGCAGTCATCAATGCTAGTTTGCGGTAGTGGAAATTCTAACTCTTCCAAGTCTTCTGTCTGGTATTCTATTTCTGCTTCCATTGCCTCAATCGAACGCATGCTACCACCAGAGATGGCAAGACAGATTTATTGCTTATCAGAATGCTAACAATCCGCTTTCAATATTTGAATCCGTATAGACATATTTAGCCGACCTTCCTAGTACTAGAGGTGCCAAATTATTACGATATATTGGAGGTTAATAATCATGCTTCTCAAGTTGAAATAAAAAAATCCTTCCGGAATCTTGCATTGAAGTACCATCCTGATAAAAATAAAAATTCTGAAGACTCGAAGCATAAGTTTATGCAGATTATCGAAGCTTATGAAGCTCTGTCCGATGAGATCGCTAGACGAAACTACGATAACAAGACTAATCACGGCACGCATGATTATGCTTCTGCACGACCATGGATTCCATCCGCTGACTTTGATCGAATATATAGCTATTCTGAGATCAAAAGAAGGTACAGAGACGGCAGCATTGGCGGTGGTATGTGGGACATTAGTGAGAGCGCTAGTGTAGGGCTATGGAAGGCGACTATGGTTTTATTCGGTGGTTTGGGTGCAGTCGTTATATTGATAATGATATTTCATTAACAAACTTATAGCTATTTAGTGATAATCTGGTCTTTGGCTTTACAGAACTCTTGGTCCCAGGACAGACCACGCATCACCGCGGATGCCTGCTCGCCCTTGCGTCATTTGCGGACTGTGAAGTTAAGAGATCAGCCTGTCAGTCATGTCAGAGGCAGCAAAGATTTTCGGACCTTTTCTTGCGTCCTCTGAAAAATGTGTTTTACTAAATTTCAAAGATGATGTTACGAGCTAGATCATTTTTAATCACAATTATTAGCTTCGCTTCTCTAGAGAAACCAGACTTCAGATTATCGCGTAGATCAGCTAATATAAGATTGGAATATGTATACAAGAGAATCGACGATTGATATAAAAGCATTCGAAATATAAGAAAGAACATAAAGCCATTGTCCATGATTATAGTGAGTGTAATTATTGGATCAACGTTAGTTGCTTCCATGGCTGGTATATCTTTTTTTATCATGGGTAATTCTTCGGCCACTCACACAAGCTCACACAATTTTCTTACCGGAATTTCGATACCTTCTAATCGATATTTAAAAGCCGATATCTCAGTAAATGGCTACAAGTTGATTGTAGATTTGGCACTCACCCAAGATCAACAAACTAAGGGTTTGGCCGTTAAGAACCACATGAACGAGAGTGAAGGAATGTTGTTTGTTTTTCAACAGCCCTCTAGGCCATCCTTCTGGATGAAGGATATGAACTTTCCGATTGATATAATATGGCTGGGCGCGAATCGTTCAGTTGTCTACATTGCTCCTAATTTGGAGCCATGCCCGTCACAAAGCAATTGTCCAGGATACGTTCCTAGTAGGGATTCTCTATATGTTCTAGAAACCACGGCTGGTTTTTCACATAGACATAACGTCACGGTTGGCACGCAAACGAATTTCCAACTTGCAGGATGATGGTCAGCATTTAAGGTCATAGGTCAACATCCCCAGAATCGAGAGTTTTTTTATCATGCTTGTTGGCTACTACAATCCGAGAATAGTTGCCTTTTGTTATGACAAGATCTCAGCATGATTTTTTTGATCAGTGTCTCTGTCTGTTACCCTCATATTGCTGGTCTTTCTCGCGAATATCAGATATGTGGTATGTCCAATCATCCTCATCGAAGGTCTGCTCATGCCTTCTCTTGCCTCTATATTTCGAATCATCAGTTCAACACAGTCTACATCAATGAAATTATTTTGTTTTAGCTCTGTTGCGGACTTTTCAAGCTGATTCATAGTCGGACAAATGGCAACGAATGCACCGCTAGGTTTCAACGAGCGATAGACTTGGCCGATCATGGTCCAAGGGTCGCCAAGATCGACTATGGCTGCGTCGACATCTTCTATGTCAAGACCTAGGTGTGGGTCGTATAGATGAGTTGTAACATATGCTGTCATTGCAGCCTTTTCTAGATTGCGCTTGGCAATCTCAATAAAATCCGGATTTACGTCGAAAGTGTAAATGTGTCCACTAGGTTTTACGATACTGGCCAGAAAAGTAGTAAGAGCTCCACTCCCAGTACCGATCTCCAGTACCTTTGATCCATTTTTCAATCCTGTACGAGCTACTATATATCCCAAATCTTTTGGATATATGATCTGTGTCCTTCGTTCGGATTTCATTATAAAGTCGTGAATAGTTGGTTCCACTAGATGGATAAGTTTTCCTTCGCTGGTTTTAACGATGCTACCATATTCTAATCCAATAATCGATGAGACATCGATTACTCCGAGATGCGTGTGTACTTTCTTTTCACTATTAACCCGCGTCAGCCATTTTTTTCTCGAGGTGTGAAAAAGCATAACGTAGGAGCCTTCCTGGATCGTCATTAACAAAAAATAACACAAGTTACAAGAGATAAAAATCCTTCTTGGTGTAGAGCCGTTACACGGAAAATTATTGTTTGATAATTAAAGATGATATATAATAACGACAAAAGACCACTTGACTTGGTGCTGAAGCTAACGTAAACTACATTGCAGTGCGTGATATGTAATTTATAAGGTATTTAACCTGTGGTTAATACAGACGATTTAATGAAGGGGGTTATCTTCGATCTAGACGGCGTCTTAGTAGATTCCATGCCAATGCATTATGAGGCATGGAAGATAGCATTTAGCGAAGTAGCAAATATCGAAGTTGATGAAACGACAATTTATTTGCTTGAAGGAATGCGAGGGATTGAATTAGTCAGAAACATTTTTGAGATCAAGCGGATTGGACCGTTTGATGAATCGATTTTAACGCAGATTACAACAAGAAAGGATGAATACTTCAGAAAGATATTTAGTTTCAAACCTTTTGAGGGCATGAAGGAGTTGGTTACAAACTTAAGATGTCGTAAAGCAGTAGTCAGTGGTTCTGCGAAAAAAGATGTTGAGAGAATTTTAGGCCAAGCCCTTGGATTCGGGAACGAGCAATTTGATGTTGTAATTACCGCGGACGAGGTTACGAAAGGAAAGCCGGATCCATCCTCGCAATTTTCAGCTGTGGAGAAACTGAACCTCAAGACAACTGAAGCGCTAGTAGTTGAAAACGCACCTTTAGGTGTTGAGGCAGCAAATAGAGCCGGTATCTCATGCATAGTAGTTTTGAATAATACCCCTCTAGATACGACATATTTCAAATCCCTAATATCAGAG
>DAOM01000170.1:496-10539 GCA_002501855.1 Candidatus Nitrosopolaris nunavutensis | reverse complement strand
GAGGAGCGAATTCTCAAACGGACAGAATCGGCTTTCAACTTTCTGCAGAAGTGGTGTAATGAATGAAAGTGATTATATTTTCTCATGAATCTGATCTCGACGGGTTATTTTCGGCTGCTATTGGGTTAATTCGATATCCGCAAGCACGACTCGTATTTCTCAATTACGGCGCGGAGAGCTTTATAAAAATGAGATGGTTCGTAGAGTCCGCAACCCGTTCCTCGGAGGAGAAGGGTATAGTCGTCATTTCAGACTTAGGGCTCAGCTCTGACCCTAGTTTGATCGATACCTGTAGAGAAACCTTTTCGATAGCCAAGAAAAAAAACTGGAGTATTATCTGGATAGATCATCATCCTTGGCCTGAAAACGCGATCCAGGGTATAGAACCTTACGTTGAGCTTGTGTTGGACAGTGTCAGTTCGAAGTGCGCCGCAGAGTTGATTTATGAAAAATTTCTGTCAGGACACCGCCTGGCAGAAAAACTTGCAAGTCTAGCCCATACAATGGATTACTTTACAAATGATCAATATCTAACTCCTACTTCAGAACTAATAAAATACTATCATAACTTCCCTGATTGCTACACCCGCCTCATCAATCTCGCACAGAAATCTTCGCATGGGATACTATGGGATATTGAAATGCAAACAGATTACAACGAATATGCGCTATTACGAGACGAGGCAAAGGAACGCGTACTTTCAACAATGCGAATACGAGACATTCATAATATCAAGATCGCATTTATACAATCATCACCCTTCATTCAGAACAGTTTATTTTCGGATGAAATTTTCAAAAAAACAGGCGTGGATCTTGCGATGGTTTACGGCACGGATGGCAGAGTAAGTATAAGACGTAATAACAATAAAATTTCTTGTAATGATATCGCAGCGAACTTACCTGAAGGAGGCGGTCACATATTCGCGGCAGGTGCAACTTTTCGCAGTAATCCAAGTGATATTGAGTCGGTCATATTGGAGTTGGAGAGCGCAGTTTTGACGGCCTTGGAAGGAACTGATACGGCAGTTAATCTGTGAACTCGCCCAAGTTTTAATCTGTTTCGGAAAAGGGACAGAACATAGACGATTGGATGATTGATAATCATCGCTGGTTGATGGTGATCTTAAGTATAAGCATAGTATGTCCTCTAAGGATAACAGATAAAATTTAGTACACGCTCTTTGTATTTGTTTTTCAGGAATAGCTGAAACAAATGGTGAAATGTCCATTACAAGGAAGGTTTCGAAGAAAATTAAAGAAGGTCTGGATTCGTGTCTCATAATGGAATTTATATAGATTTTGCTAATCAATTGGTAGATGGAGACGGGTTCTAGAAAAAATGAATTTACAGTCTACCAGTGTTGTAAGAGAGGGCACACTTTAAAATGCGCATCGATCGTAAAGACTGGGGGGGTAATAGTGTATCCCACCGATACGGTATATGGAATTGGTTGCAACCCATATTTGGAGGAAGCAGTCGAAAGAATCTTTGAAATAAAGGGTCGAAATAAAGTCAACCCTTTTCCCATTTTAGCATCAAACTTACAGGACATCGAAAAAATTGTGTTACTCGGTAAAATCGGTAACCGGTTGGCTAAGATATTCTGGCCAGGCGCCCTTACCATAATCTCCACACTTATTGATACACGAATTTCCACAAAGGTCACCGCAGGTAAAACAACCGTCGGAGTCCGAGTTCCGGATAATAAATGCGCAGTTGCTCTGTTGAAGCATTGCAAATATCTTGTAGGTACCAGTGCAAACAAATCCGGAGAGAATCCTTCTAATTCAATCTCTGAAGTGATTTTGTCGTCGTTGAGAGGTTTCGACGCGATTTTGGACGGAGGTAATATTAGACAAGGGAGCGCCTCAACTATTTTGGATCTGTCAGGACACGTCCCCAAGATAATTCGGGAAGGAGCAATCTCATCCGAGGAAATTGCCAGAGTTCTTTCAACAAACAACAACTGATCTAGTTATGGACTTTAATCTCATAGTTTCAACATATAGACATCGAGAAGACGATGCGCAAAACGAACTGCACGACATTCTTGAATTGTTTGGAGATCCAAAACCAGGGTCAGACATTACTGACATTGTCGGTATCTTGATAGGGCGTACGGTGCTTGAACCATTTAACGTAGTGAAGAGAATCAAGGAACTAGTCCATGACGAGCCCTGGCGTGTCAGATACATTCTCAGACTTATTCCGATAGAATTTGTTTTTACTGAGGACGGACTGGATTCTATTAAAAATGCTGCAAAGCGACTCGCTTCAAAGATGCAAAAATTCGAGACCTTCAGGATAACTGTCGAAAAGAGAAATACTTCATTGCGTTCTTCTGAAATAATCGCAACCGTTGGTTCAGAAATTGACAACAGAGTAGATCTAGAAAATCCTGATTGGATCGTACTGGTGGAGATAATCGGAAAACTTGTTGGGATCTCCGTTTTACGGCCAAATGAAATATTCAGCTCACTCATAGAGAAGCGACAAGGCGAGACCGTTACTTAGTTAGCAAGGCTGCTTTTTCTGAAAGATAGCTAGTGAAGGCATCATCATTTGATAAAAATTTATTCAATTGGACTCCGAGCCGCCTGCAAATAAGTTCTTTCTTTGTTTTGTTTGGTTTTAAGACAGAGTCGTCTATCTTAAGATGCATATTACATATACGTCTGGTAACTTTTATCAATTTCTTCTTTTTTTTTGAGAAAAGAATAAAGCAGCCTGGTGCTTGATTCCTTAAGCCTATGTCCATTAGAGCTCTCGATATTTGATCCGTGCAGGATATTCGAAGAAGAAGATCCATTTCGGGTCTGCCTACCAATGTGATTTTCCTTTTTTCTGACTCGATAGTGATTTTTAAGGCTTGGAGAATGTGTTCGATTCCATACACAGCATCTGCACGCACACCCTGTATCGACACCCCTCCATTCGAGGTTTTTCGTAAATCGTCAATAAATTCGCCGACATCGTTCACATCTAAATCGGACACTCCAACAACTGTCGTAAATATATTACCCACTTTGTGTATTCGGTTCTGGTGTTTCAGGAACTTCCTCTCTCCTAATTTCGATGTTGTTTAAAGACCTTGTTTTAGCGGACATCCAATGATCTATATTGGGCCAGTGCACACACTTCTACGCCGGGCGATACGTACTGTCTCGTAAGCGAAGCTAGAATCCAGAGTTCGAATATAGATCATAAGCATAGTAGCCATTTTAATATCTATATTCCTTTTACATGCTAAAAAGATTTTCGAGACTAGTTAAGACCTCATGTCCGTGAATCGGCGAGATGAATTCAGCTGAATCTTCCAGCTTCCAAAAATTAACCTGTACGTCGACGGTATGATTAAAAAACCAAGAGTTATCAGTCCCTTTTCATGCAGGTTTCGGGCTACCGCCATGTACAACTGTTACAATAGTAACGGTATCTCCACTCTCTATTACGGTATCATTGCCATCAAGTGAGGAAGATTCAACACCATTAACTGCTATCAAAATATTATGAGGACTCAACACCTCTGGTTCCTTGACGTCACGCCGTAACAGTATTAGTATTTCAGATAAGGAGAGAGTAGACTCCTCTAGGATAATTGATGGCTTGCCAACCGCTTTTTTCACGCCGCCTAGGAGTCTCACGTTTATCATGATTCATAACGCGTCTATTGTATTTCTGGCTCTGTTGTTCCGTCTGTAGAACCTTTTTCTGTATTTTCCCTGCGAAGATATGCCGTGATGAATCCAGCTATTCTATTTCTGAGCAGTTTGGACCTTACAACAGCTATTTTCTTAAGAGTCGCCTTGTTTTGATCAAAATCTGTACCGAAATTTTCCGGATATCGCTCCAAAATCTCAGCAGAAATCCGCTTAATTCTATCCATTCACCAAAATATTAACAAGACGTAATTTTATCTTATTGAAACCGCGGGATAGAAAGGCGACTCACGTTGGGGTCTTGTCTGCTGTCATGTGTGCGCAAAATGCAATAAAAGATATAGTATAGGAGCATTGCAGACTGCTCGTAAGATAAAATAGGACAGACTGCTCTGTAGGGCGTATGGTGTCAAGTATCCGCTTAAACGGTGACAAAGTCGAATCCTTGACGTCTCTTGCGAAGGATTCTTTACCTTGGGAATCCTGTGCACTATTGTTAGGCGAAACTAGCACTGAGAATTTGGACGAAATTATCGTGAGCGACGTGATTACTGTGAAAAACAGCGATTCTTCGCCAGTATCTTTCAGTATCGATCCAGACGATCTTATCAATGCATATCAAGTGTCCGAAGCTAGGAACCTGCAAGTTGTTGGAATATTTCATTCGCATCCAGCGGAGCCTTTTCCCTCGTCAACAGATATAAAATATATGAAGATTAACCCTGTCGTGTGGCTTATCTATTCAACGGTAACAAACGAGTCGAGGGCGTATATTTTCGAAGATAAACTAAAGGAAGTGGAATTGCGGGTTACGGTATGAGCCGCTCCGTGTCCCGAGGATACAGCACCGTTTCTCTGATATTGTCGGAATGAGTCAGGACCATCATTAATCGGTCGAATCCAAGTCCCCATCCTGAATGCGGGGGCATTCCCCAACCGAATACTCTTAGATGGCGGTCAAAATTCATAGGATTTAATCCTTGATCTATTAACCTCTTGTGCAACTTTACTGGGTCATGTTGTCTCTGGCCCCCAGAAATCAGTTCCAAATACCCGTATTGTAGATCAAAAGACTGACTCAGTTTTAGATTGTCTGGTTTTTCATGTATGTAGAACGGTTTTAGCTTAAGTGGCCAGTCCGTGATAAAATAAAATCCCTTATGTATTTCGCCCAGTTTTCGAAGCGATCCATCAGAGAGATCCTCGCCGAATTCGAGCTTTTCTCCTTCCTTCCCTAGTTCTTCTATACATTGCTCGTAAGTGAGCCTGTCTATAGGAAATCTTGGGGTTGGAAGCTTTAGCTGGTCATGTAATACATCGCCGTCTGTTCTATCCATTATTTTGTTAACATTAAACGTATTCCTTATAACTTCCTCGGCTAGATCCATCGCGTCTTCGTAATTTATGAAAGCAGCTTCTATATCAACGCTCAAAAATTCAGTTAGATGCCTTACTGTATGCGAATTCTCCGCTCTGAAGTAGTCGGCTATTTCAAAAACTCTATCTAGAGCTAAGATTAATTGTTCTTTGTAAAGCTGTGGGCTCTGTGCTAGGTAGGCTTGCTTCTTGAAATATTCGAACCCAAAAAGATTTGCGCCTCCTTCGCTAGCACTACCTATGATCTTGGGGGTATTTACCTCAATAAAGGCCTTTGACCTTAAGGTCGTTCTGATATTATCGAGCACGGCCGACCTTAGCAAGAAAATCGAAGAAGTCTTGGGGTTTCTCAAATCTAGTGCTCTGGAATCTAATCGTTTGTCTATTGCTGACTCAACCCTGCCAGTCGGATCGATGGGCAGAGGGTGGATGGCCTCGGTGACAATATTTACTTTTTCAGCCTTTATCTCTAGAGGAAAATCTTTTGATTTACTACGTTGTACAACGCCTGATACAATAACTGCGCTCTGCCGAGGTTTATCTTTGGCAACACTCAGAGTATTTGCTGATAGGACAACCTGGGCTGCTCCTCGGATATCTCTAATCGTTAGAAAGGCGACTTTGCCGATGTCGCGGATATCCTCTATCCAACCTGCGATACTCACCACTTGTCCAATTAAGCTCTCCTGAACTTGATCGGTGTAATGCGTCCTGTGGATATCATCCAACACGCTCATGTTATGGTTTCATCCGTTAAGTTTAAGCTCCATATTCTATTATTAACTCGACGTTTCTAAGCTCCTTGGCAATTTCTTGGATTCTTCTGGTTTTAATGGCGTTCTTGGGGTCTTTTCGGTCTATTAGTACTCGAGTTAACTTCTTGCCATCCGGCAGCCAGAAGAAGTTCATGTTCAGCACTTTCGACGGAAAAAATAGATTCTCCATAAACCTCCTGTCAGTTGCTTGCGCTTCAACGAACCAGACTGCTCCTCCAAACTCAGCTTCTATTTTCTTTAAAAGCTCCGGATTAGACCTCAGAAAACTGATATCAGAACCCCTAAGAAACAAAACAGAGTCCACTCCAGATTTGGCCGCGCTGATCATTGACAATGTGTTGACCTCTTGTTCTCGTTCAGCGAGTCGAGTCAATTTTATTGCTGTTTCAATTTCTGTAGGAGTTAATTGGCCAGCTTCTAATTTGGCCTCACAGCCAGCACAGAGGACGCCAGTCTTGGCGTCAAAGGAACAAATCGGCGTCTTCAACTATTACCCCTTTTCATAAACTAAGTTAATCGTTACGCCAATTATATATTTGGCTAATAATAGGCCACGACCTAACCGAGTCTTAGTAATTTGTTAGACTTGTACACTAGGGATTGGATTGTGGCCTGACCTGTAATGACGAAATTGCATGGTCATCTACCATTGTACTTGCTCCTAGGCTAACAGAGATTATTTGGATCTTCAGATGTGTTTGTTCCACAGTTGACAAGTTATATTTGGCTGCTAAAATATTTCTAACCTGAGCTTCAGGGTCGATGACTTGGTTTACCTGCGATTCTAGTGTAATATCAAGCGTTTTTCCGACCAACGGTGCTGGAAGTTTTCCTGACGTGTCGTTTAATATAGAAAAAAGAACCTTATCCATTGTTATAGCATGGGGAAGCGTCAATAGTGCATTCGCTGAATAAAACACTTGCACGTTTAGTAGACTGGGCTGATCTTGCACCAGGGGGCGTGAAATTACTGTGGCGCTATTACCTGAAAAAGAAGCCAACCCACCTGCATTTATCTGAGGTCGTATCACAATAAACCCTTCAATTAGGTTACCCGTGTTATTTTGAATGTTGAACAATTGGAGAATATTTTTGCATATTATACTTGCAGATGTCTGAGGTTGGAGGGTCTTTAAAATAGACGTAGTACTTTTACCATTATTAACAACTGCATTCCATAAAAAAGGGACCGTGTAACTTTGACTGTTGAATACACTAATGTCTGTGTCGTAGTGTCCTGGTCTAAGTGGACCATCATTTCCAGACACAGATCCGCATTCAAATTTAGCGCTGTAACTTACATCCTTTATTTGTGAATTGCTGTTGTCAAAGCTCCTCGCATTTAAAGGCAAATGCACAAATGCTGATGTGGCAGTATGCTTTGATGTCAACTCAACTATTCTTGACGAGCCGTTTGCTATGTAGCCTCCTGGAGCTTTTAATTCTGTTACATTGTATTTACCAGGTCGCAATCCTGACATCGTACTAATTCCAACCGTTGGATCACCTGGATCAAGTGAATTGACCTTTGCGATATAATTACTCGAACTGTCAAATGGGTTTGGTGAAATTGAGTATGTCGCGCCGACCAAAGGAGATCCGTCAGAGCGAATCGTAATGAGCCTAAGAGATGCATCTTGATAGTGAGTGCTGATGGGCTGTCTATCAATATGGCTTCTCTTGTCAACTTGATTTTGAGAAAGTTCGATAGACGTGAAGGTAATAATGAGAGCTGTCACTACAACAAAGATTGAAATTATTATTGTGATATTTTTTAATCTCATCGAGCGTGAGGTAGACAAATAGTAATACTTGCATCAATTTATACTCTTGGCAGATAATAGAATAGAATATGTATGGAGTCAATTTATGGAGCTTGGACTTACCCTCGTGTTCAGTCAGCCGTAAACGTTTAGATCGGTTATTATACGCTTGAAATAAAATATTATTCTTGAATGACAGAACTATCGCAAGCTAAATTATCAGTAGTTGGACTAAAAGCCTATTATTTTGCTAATAAGGGCGTGGTGAAGGCGGTAGATAACATTACGTTTGCGATAGGGGAGAACGAATCTCTGGGAATAGCAGGTGAGTCGGCCTGCGGCAAAAGTACTCTCGGATCCGCCCTCCTACGGGCATTGCAACCTCCTGGCAAAATTATAGGAGGAAACGTGATAATCAGTGGAATAGATATAGTAAAGCTGTCAGATAAGGATTTTAATAAATCGATTCGCTGGAAAAAAATCGCGATGATATTCCAGGGGGCAATGAATACGCTTGACCCCGTTTACAAGATAGGAGATCAGATGCGTGAAATTATGCAAATACATCAGTTCAAAGGAAATATCGAGGATAGTATTTTAGAATCGTTAGAGCAAGTTGGACTTGATCGCGATGTCGCGAAGAGGTATCCTCATGAATTAAGCGGTGGAATGAAACAGCGTGTAGTTATAGCAATGGCGCTACTATTGAAACCAGATATTGTTATTGCTGACGAACCAACAACCGCCCTCGACGTGCTTGTTCAAGCACAAATAGTTAATGTCCTTAAGAGGTTAAAAAAGGAAAATGGTATGACGATAATCCTGATTACACATGACCTCGGTATCATCTCAGAAATTGCAGACAAGATCGCAGTAATGTATGCAGGTCAAATAGTAGAAATAGGAAAGGCTTCGGATATATACGAAAATCCAAAACATCCGTACACTCAAGCCTTGATATCCGCCATCCCGACACTACACGATAGTAACAAGCAAATAGAGTACATCAAAGGTAATCCGCCGGATTTGACACGGCCACCACCAGGATGTCGTTTCTACGAGCGCTGCCCTCATGCAATGGGTATCTGTAAAGAAGACCCCCCTGAGATCGCGACTGAAACAGGGTTTACACGGTGCTGGTTATATGTCAAGAGCTGATAAAATCCTCATTGATAGTCATGTAATGGTTTATCTTTATGGGCAGCTACTTTAGCATTCACCTGATTACCATGATGAGTGTTAATATGAGTATTTGCACATAAATCGTGCATAATTCCGATATCGCAGAATTCACAGGAAGTAACGAAGTCTAGATCGTTGAATCTCTCGTTACAATAAGCACATATCTCGGAACCTAAATCATACTCTGACAAAGGTTTTATCCATGCCTCGCGCCATAAAAGCATCATTTGGCTAAGTCATAGAAATGGCGCATTATTAAATCTGACATATTTAGAACAATACAAAACTATGAAAATTACAGTTTCGCAGTCTTCTGGGCTAAGAAACCAATTACTATGTTTATTGTCTGCAAATCATAGTACATTGTCATTAGTCTATGCGTTTATATCTTAAGGAGTTGTTATAATAACAATGCAGAAGAGTGCCCTCAGTGTCTACGAGATCAGACAGGACTTTCCTATTCTTAAGCGCAAAGTTGGTGATAATAAAACACTGGTCTATCTGGATAACGCTGCTACTACTCAAAAACCGTTCTCGGTGATAAACGCAATTCACGATTATTATTCAAATTACAATGCAAACATTCACCGGGCAGTTCACCAATTGGGAGAGGAGGCAACACTTGCCTATGAGCAGACAAGGGAGAAAGTTGCCAAATTTATCAATGCAAGCTCTACAGAAGAAATAATTTTTACTCGTAATGCTACTGAAGCTATTAACCTCGTATCTTATGCGTGGGGGCGCAAAAACGTGAAGGATGGTGAAAGTATTGTAATAACCGAAATGGAGCATCACAGTAATATTGTTCCCTGGCAGATCCTGAGCAGAGAAAAAAACGCAAAACTCTGCTACATCGGAGTGGACGATCGTGGATATCTGAGGATGGAAGAATACAAAAGCTTTCTAGACAAAAGCAATGTGGGGCTGATCTCGCTGAGCGAAATGTCGAACGTTTTGGGTACCATAGTGCCTTTAAATGAGATTATAAAAATGGCTCATCGTGATGGTATTCCAGTACTTGTGGATGCAGCGCAGTCGGTACCTCATATGCCGGTGGACGTACAGAAAACAGATTGTGATTTTCTCGCATTCTCTGCCCATAAAATGCTTGGGCCGACAGGAGTCGGTATTTTGTACGTAAAACGAAAGATACTCGAAGAAATGCCTCCCTTCATAGGTGGTGGGGATATGATAAAAGAGGTTCACAAACAGAACACTGTATACAACGACTTACCGTACAGATTTGAAGGCGGCACCCCAAATATAGCAGGCGTCATTGGTT
>DAOM01000170.1:0-124 GCA_002501855.1 Candidatus Nitrosopolaris nunavutensis | reverse complement strand
TACGAGACCACGAAATCGATATTACCGAATATGCAATGAGTGCTCTTGCTGATATCAAAGATGTAATACTCTATGGTCCGATGGATGCAAACGACCGTGGTGGAGTAATATCATTTAATATAGC
>DAOM01000351.1:854-4173 GCA_002501855.1 Candidatus Nitrosopolaris nunavutensis | reverse complement strand
GAATCAGTTAAAGCAAGTGTTGCCAAATTCAATGCTGAAGAACTAATAACTAAGAGAGCTACTGCAAAAGCTGTGATAGCTCAGACTATCGGTAATACGTTGTCAGCAAGAAACATAGTTTGACTGTACTTCTACTCATAACCGACAGTGAGGCCATTCAGATAAGACCTTGATGGTGTTTAAATAGACAGTAGGCGAAAAAAATTCAAGAAGAGTAAAAAAGCAAAATGACTAATAATAACAAAAACGATAACAACAAAGTCAAAATAGACAATAGGTTTTCAGTCTATCAGTACGATACCTCAATAAAGCATGCTCAGGACTTTCTTCTTAACTACGTAAGCTCCAAGATATCACTCGTTATTATCTATGTCGACATTGTTGGCTCGACTAAAATGAGTATGACACTGCCCGCTGATAAACTAGTTACTATAATCAGAGCCTTTTCACACGAAATGTCCTCCGTGGTTGAAAGTTATGATGGATATATTCTGAAATCTGTGGGTGATGCTGTCATTGCTTTCTTTGCTCCTGGCTTTAATAGATACCTTACAGCAGTTAGATGCGCACAAAAGATGATTAACGTGATCAAAAACGGAATTAACCCAATATTAAACAATTATGATTACCCTGAACTATCTTTAAGAATCGGTATAACCGAGGGAGAAATTGTAGTTGTTCAATCTACATATGATAAAAGCTCACAAATTGATATACTTGGATACGTTATCAATATAGCAGAAAAGATAACTTCATTGACAGACCCGAATAAAGTTTCAGTGGGAGAAAATGTCTATAAATTATTGGATCCCGGGATACAGGCAGAATTTCATGAGTTAGTATACGGAATTGGTGAATGGGATTACATTAATCTTGAAACGGGGAAGCTTTACAAAATCTACACACTCAACTAAAACATAATGGATAGCAACCATTCCTTAATGAATACAGGAAAGAACAATAAAAATTATGTTGTACTTACACACATAATTATGTTGTACTTACACATGCATGCATTTGAAATGGGGGGATACTTTTTCATATTGTTAGTCAGCAACTTCTTTTACCATTATATGATTATATTACCATTTTTCCTATAACCATTTTTCCCATGGACAAAATGATTCAGGGAGTCGAGTTCAACAAGCATTTCTCCTGCAGCAAAGACTAATTCAACTGAATCATCCTGATCATACATTAATAACATATCCAGATCTAGGACACAATTTCTATCCTTCATCTCAGTGGACAACAGAAAGTGGACCCATACCCGAGTATGTTTTGGCGGATCTTTATCCATGGCTTGCAGCTCATTCTGGTCTATCACGTTCCTCTGTTACTACTGCTTCTACTACCAGTCATACGGCGGCAAATATGACTTCATTGAGTACAAATACAAGATCTAACTCCTCCTCTAGCAGCAACCGATGATTTTAGATGTTTTTGGTGTTGTTTGTATAAGACGACTTGAAGAACAACAGATTTGCATTGTAAACAGACTTGACCTCAACACCACGGGTGTCTTTCTTGCTGTTACTGAAATGGTCCTTGTTCTCCCACTATAGTCAATGGCACGAATATTACCAGTAACAATATTATTACCCCAAAACCGCCAATGGCAAATCCAGGATATCCCAATAACTTATTCTTTGCAATCTCTGATATACCGCATAATCCTGCGCCTATAATTAGTAGTATAGTTACAAGCTCATATATTGTTATGAACTTTGAAGTCTCAGAAATGCTGGTTAAAGACCTTTCATAAGTACTGTTCTCAATTTCTGCATTGTACTTTAGATTCGCTAGTGACCCGTCAACTGATCTGTTTGCATGTAACATATCAATATATGATTTGTATTTTGAAAGGGAATAGTAAAAAGGTTGTTTGTGAATAGCAGCAACATTGGTAGACATATTATTATTACTACCATTGCTATTCTGTAAGGTAAAGTTTAGGGTATCTATCTGTACATGCAACACTTTTTCTGCTAATTGGTGCTCTTCATAATCGTTCAACCAGTCTATTGACTTAAGTAAGTGTGTCATAGACGTAATTTGCATACCATCTTTTTTTGCTCCATATTCAGTTGCAATAGTAGTAGAATAAATAGCCAAAATGGATATGGCTATAATGAATGCTGAGATATATAGCTCAACATAAGATCATCGTTCCTATAAAGGCTAATTTGCAATACTACGTAGTCTGCTCTGGCTGGAGCTACACATCACTCCTAGAGTAAAGTTTTTGAAAGTCTGTAATAACGTTATAACGAAGCCTTAAGAATCCGAACCTCCGCAAGTAGAATTTCACTCTGTTAATGCCGCTGCAGACACGGAGGTATCGGAGGTTAGTTTACATATGAAAAAGTCCTTGCCGATTTTGTTGAAACCTTATTTGAAGAGATGCCAGAAAGAAATGATTATGTAGTATCTAGTTTCAAAATATAGAATTTGAATAGACCCTGGGTGTAGATTACTTTAGCCTTTCCCTTCATTTCCTTCCTTCAAAATCCCAGAAGAGTATAGTGTTTGTGCTACTGCATTTACTTGAGGCAACATGCCATTTAAAGCGTTTGTTAGCAGAGAACAAATCCTTGAAGGTTCATCTGGGTATTGTTAAGAAGGCTGACCAAAAGATACAGGCACAGCGACGTTACTATCGTAAACAAAACCAGTTGTTACAAGCACAGGACTTGCAAGAACTTCATAAGGCCAGGTCTTCAATGCCAGGCGTCCATTGATTAGTTATCAATAGTTAACGAGCTACCATTAGTAGCTAGGGCTAGTAACTTGTACAGCTCATCTCTAGCTCGCTGGTTCTTTTGTAAATTATCTTCTATTTCAGCGTGAAGATCGGGATTCATAACATTCTAACACGTTACACTTGCAAATGCAACAATTCAGATTCCTGGTTTTAACAGCAACGATCATTCCGCAGCATTAGCATTAGTATTATATTATTAAAATAATATACAATGTCCTCAAACAGGACAAAATTAAAAACAAAAAAGAAGTCTACATCTGGTTCAAGGTGCGCAGGGTAATGCTGCTCTGTCATTATCTAATCTAATAAAACAAGGTGCTCCCTATCTGAATGCACTAATGATCAAGGAAAGTTTTGGCAATATCATAATTTATTATATAACAATCAAGGACCGATTGACTCTGGATGGGCTAGCAAAGACAATCTCAAAAAGTTTGCATCTCAAATACCCGGACTTGATATGCAGAAGTTTAATTCATGCTTCGATAGTCAAAAATACAAGCCTCTTGTAGAAAGTGACCTTGCTCTAGCGCATTCTCTTGGATTTACGCAGAC
>DAOM01000351.1:0-616 GCA_002501855.1 Candidatus Nitrosopolaris nunavutensis | reverse complement strand
CATTCTCTTGGATTTACGCAGACCCCTTCCTTTATCATAGTCAAAAGTGATGGCTCAAATACTCAGAAACTAGAAGGCCCGCAACCATTTCCAGAATTTAAGGCATTGATAGATAAAGAACTTGGAGTATAAGAAAAGATTATTGATTAAATATGCTGCCATAGTGTTAAAAAATTTATGGCAGCATCTTAACTTGAGTTAGATTACGTTTATGAACGTCATATGCAAAACATTATTTTGAAAATATATTATACGGGGGCAAAGGCTCATAAGCACGAAAAGTATAGCTATTTTGTTATTATTTCAAATGAGTAATCATATTTTCTATCGTAGGGAGGTAGCTGGTATAATCGCTACTGTCTGCACGGTATGAAAGAATATAGCTTTTTGATCCAATCATAGCCCATACCTCCATAGCTTTAGCTGTCCCAATGCCATTCCATTGTGTATAATCAGGATAAGCATTAATTCTGCAATACAGGAAATTGGCTTGTTCTAACCTTGCAACTGCTTCCCCTCATAACCTTAGGGTAATATAGATAGCATAGTTAATTTTGCACCCGCTTGGAAATTACGATTTCAGGCAGTATATCTTATATCCTGTCTCTTATACACA
>DAOM01000281.1:17229-18543 GCA_002501855.1 Candidatus Nitrosopolaris nunavutensis | reverse complement strand
ATGACTGTTTCACCTCCCGCAGCGACTCATTGTATGATTCTACAGTTTTATCAGCATCGTCTTCGCTGTGGGAATAAGATATAAAGCAAGTTTCTAACCGTGATGGTGGTATAAACACTCCTCTCTTTAAGAGCTCATCAAAAAGTTTCCTAAACATGATTGGATCGGACTTGTTCGCACTAACTGCATTCTTCACTTTCTCGTCTGTAAAGAAGAGTTGGAACATCGAACCGATGTTATTTATCGTACAATCAAGTTTGAAATCCTTTAACGCATCTTTGATCCCAGATACAATGTTGTCGCAGGTTCTCGCAACTTTTGGATATATCTCGTTCTTTGCCTTACCTAATACTTTGATCGTAGCGATACTGGCTGAGACACAGGCTGGATTTCCAGCATAGGTACTGGCTTGATACACCTTACCGCTCGGAGAAAGCTGTTGCATTATTTCTCTCTTGCCGGCGATCGCGGCAATAGGAAACCCGTTGCCCATAGCTTTCGCAAAAGTCGCCAAATCCGGTTTGATTCCAAAGAATTCGCCTGCTCCCCCAAGAGCAAGTCGGAAACCGGTAACAACTTCATCAAAAATTAGTACAATATCGTTTTGTCGTGTAATCCTTCTAATCTCGTTTAGATATTGCTTTTCTGGCAATACTAGTCCCATATTTGCAGCGACCGGCTCAACTATAACGCAACCAACATCGTCATCTTCCTTAACTACCTGTTCTAGTGTTTCGGAATCATTGTATGGGAGCACCAGGGTCTGTGAGGATGCTTCATTAATTATGCCATCAGATATACTTGCGTCGACGCCTGGCTTCGGGAGCACATAATCGTACGCTCCATGATAACATCCGTCAAATTTCACAACCTTTTTTTTTTTTGTAAATGCGCGAGCTAGTTTGATCGCGTTCATAGTGGCCTCCATGCCAGTATTCACTAGTCTGATCATTTCGGCGCACTGCACGGCCTTCGAAATTAACTCTGCCAATTGGATTTCCTCTTCAGTCGGAACACAGAACAAGCTTCCATCATCAATCCGGGACTTTACTGATTCGGTTACTGTTGAATAACTATGGCCAAGCAATAGCGCTCCGTATCCCATACAATAATCTATATAAGTCTCGTTATCGGCCGTGCGCATTGTACTTCCTTTCCCTGACACGGCAAAGAATGGGAATGGATCATAGTAACGTACAGGACTGTTGACACCTGAGGGAATGACCCTCTGGGCTCTATCGAATAATGATTTTGAGTTGCTAAGCATAATACACTGGGTGTTGCCTTTCTAAAATATTATAATTGTATCGCAAT
>DAOM01000281.1:0-16914 GCA_002501855.1 Candidatus Nitrosopolaris nunavutensis | reverse complement strand
CAATTTTTTTTATTCGTTCAGCAGTGCTGCCATTTTCTTTGCGTAATACGTAATAATCAGATCAGCGCCTGCCCTCTTGATAGAAGTTAGAGATTCGGTCATAACCGAGTCCTCGTCTATCAGCCCCTTGCCAGCCGCTGCTTTTATCAGAGCATATTCTCCGGAAACACTGTACGCACAAATTGGTAAATTGGTATTCTTTTTTGCCTGATAAATCAGGTCCAAATAGGGGATGGCTGGCTTAATCATAATAATATCAGCGCCTTCCCGAATGTCCTGTTCGATTTCATGCATCGCTTCTCTTGGATTAGTAAATGACATTTGATATGTCCTCCTGTCGCCGAATTGAGGCCGAGAACAAGCTATATCCCTAAAAGGGCCATATAGGGGAGAAGCGTGTTTTGCAGAATAGGAAATGATAGCGACGTCTTCAAATCCATTTTCATCTAAGCCTTCACGAATAGCTTTTACCTGTCCGTCCATCATGGCTGACGGTGCAACCATATCTGTTCCAGCCTCTGCGTGACTCGTTGCTACTTTGGCTAACGTGCGTACGCTCTTGTCGTTATCTACCTTTCCTTTGACTACGATGCCGCAGTGGCCGTGCGTGGTATATTGACAAAGACAAACGTCAGTTATGATAGCAACTCTACTTCCAAAGTGTTTGCGCACAACTCTAACCGAGTCCTGGACAATCCCGTGCTCCAAGTACGCAGACCCATCTCTTTTATTCTTATAGAACGGAATCCCAAACAGCATAATCGCTCGAATACCAAGGTCTAAGACAGTCTGTACCTCGTTGATGATTTCGGAAGGAGGTATCCTTTCTATCCCGGGCATAGATTGAATGGTTTCACGCTTGGTTATCCGTTCTTGAACGAAAATTGGGGATATGAGATCCTTGACTGAAAGATGGGTTTCTTGTAGGAGGTCTCTGACAGAAGGTGTTGTTCTAAGCCGCCTTAACCTAACAACCGGATAGCCAGCACCGCAATCATACCTACCGATCTTCATGATAGTTGAACAACCTGGCTGCAATTCTCATTACATCTTCATT
This sequence comes from Candidatus Nitrosopolaris nunavutensis, assembly GCA_002501855.1. Classification (GTDB taxonomy): domain Archaea; phylum Thermoproteota; class Nitrososphaeria; order Nitrososphaerales; family Nitrososphaeraceae; genus Nitrosopolaris; species Nitrosopolaris nunavutensis. The sequence goes on along the minus strand of DAOM01000281.1, from coordinate 15,857 downwards.
TTTACTAGCTGTACCTAATTCTTTTCTGAGACTATTCATTGGTGTGGACATAATAGCCTCTACCATCGCGTATGAGAATTGTTCCATTATTCTACGTTCCTCGGGCCCTATCTTAGCTCCGAGGATAGAAATAGCCTTCTTGAGTTCGCGTTCTCTGATCCTATCTACATCCTTAAATATAGAAACCACCATAGGCTCAACCTCCTTTCTCTTCAGGACCATATCAACTAGTTTCATCTCTTCATCTATTATTCTCTGGGCCGACGCAATCTCATTTTTGCGGGTTCGAATATTCCTTTCAACTATCTCCGTAATCTTATCAATGTTAAATAATTTGACCTTCTTTATGGTTGCGACTCTCTCGTCAACGGTTCGAGGATTTGAAAGGTCAAAAACCACTAGCCATTTATCTCTCTTGGCCATGGCCTTCTCAATCCTATCATAGGTGATTAAGTAATAAGGTGCGGTAGTAGAAAGAAAAATTAGATCGACCTCCTGGAACATTTGCACGGCTGACTCAAATGGAACGGGATTGCCTCCTACTGTATCTGCAAATGATTTGGCTCTCTCAAATGTCCTACTAGTAATCATAAAATGAGCCTCTCTTTGTTTCAAAGATTTTGCGACGAGGCTTGCTCCTTCCCCTGAACCAATCAACAATACGCTTCTATTGTTCAATTTGTCAAAGTATTCCTCTGCCAACTTTACTGCCATCGAGCCTATAGAAACGCTACCCTTATTCACTCCAGTAGTGGTTCTGACTTTACCACCAACCTTGACAGCCCGATCAAAGATAACTGAGAGATGAGGACCCGCATACCTGTTTTTGCGAGAAAACTCGAATGCACGTTTTACTTGGCCTAATACCTGATCTTCACCGATCACCAATGAATCCAAGCCTGATGACAATTTTAAGAGGTGCAATATCACGTCATTACCATTGCAAATTTCAATATTCTCAGCCACTTCGTTATAAGATAACCCTGCAGCACTTGCCCATCCTTCCAACAATCTTTGCTGGTCGGGATTTCTGCTCGCAGCAAAAACCTCAACCCGATTGCAAGTCTGTATGATAATGCACTCTTCTAACTCGGCTATTTCAATCACTTTTTGGTGTGCGGCATTTAAATCAGCGAATGCAAATCGTTCGAGAAGATGGATCGGAGCATTGCGATAAGTAATTCTTGCATTAATTACCTGTAGTGACTGTGAGAGTGTCGATGATGTTTTCATCTGTTATTCTTTCTCTCCCATTCACGCAATAGCTCTAAGGTCGTACTTTTAGCATCTTCTGTCTTATGCTCCTTAATAAGGTTCTGGATACGACTGTTTTCGATCAAAGAATAGAGAAACTTTTTCCTTTGTTCAACTGTCTTGAATGTCGATTTTGCAGCAGCACGGGCGAATTCCTGTAATTTAGTATTTTCGATATCGGTTTTTTTTATTACCCTTCGAAGCACCCTCTCTGCTTTAATTCTCACCCTTCGCGACATTATAGGACTCTTGCCGGATGTGGATATTGCGACTTGCATTACACCCTCGATATTAATAATTGAGGCATATGAAAAGTCACTAATGGCGGGGTCATCTACAGCATATACGAATAAGCGCATGGAACGTGCCTTCTCGACAAGCATCCTGTTTAACACTTTATCATTAGTGGCAGCAAGCACCAGAAATAGATTATTATAATTATCAAGTACACTTGCGTCTTTTATCTTTGTTTTTACAAGTTCGATTCGTCCTTGTTCTCTCAGTTGAGACAAATAACGATTTAAACGACTACACATAACGGTGATTTTACAATTTTGATCCAAGAGGCCACGAATTTTTCTAGCACCCTCCTTTCCCCCGCCAAGCACTAGTACATGTTTGCGGTCAAGATTTAAATCAACTATCAATCACACGCACACACCAGACAGTGGTGATAAGAAATCTCTAATTCTTAATTTAATTGTTACATCCCCACGCGCTTTTCAGATTAATAAGGGACAAATTCTGCAGGTCTTTTTCAGCTAAAGAAGGCGCTCATTCTCTAACTCAAAACTAATTAGTCGCGCTATCGGCTATTGGGCTATTAGTCTTGGAAAACGACAACCCTCTTAAAGTGCAGTTGAGTCTCGATGCTATAGAACAAATCGGTCCGGCTACTAAGACTCGTTTAGAGCAAGCGGGTTTTTCCTCAATTAAAGATCTAGTTGTTAGGGGACCTGTGGATGTTTCAGAGGCCACTGGCATGGAAATTGAAAAATCCATATATCTCTGCAATCAGGCGAGAATTAGGCTAGAAAATCTCGGTATCATTGACAAGAGTTTTGTTACCGCAACTCAACTCTATAACAAAAGAAAAAGAGAAGATCGTCTTTCAACTGGATCAAAGAACCTAGATGATCTCTTTGGAGGCGGTATAGAAACAAGAGCAGTCACAGAAGTCTATGGCGAGTATGGTACAGGAAAGACCCAGATCTGTCATACGTTATGTGTGATGGTTAAACAGACCAAGTCTGAGGGAGGACTAACTGGTAAGGCACTCTATATTGATACCGAAAATACATTCAGACCTGAACGAATAGTGTCGATTGCCGTAGCAAGAAAAATAGATCCGCAGATTGCCCTTGAAAACGTAATAGTCGCAAAGGCGTATAACAGTGCTCATCAGGAATTGATTATCCAAGAAAGCGGCCCCATTATAGATGAGAAGAACGTAAAATTACTTATAGTAGATTCTGCCGTGGCACACTACAGAGCTGAATACATCGGACGCGGTGCGCTCTCGGAGAGGCAGCAGAAGCTTAATAAATTTATGCACATTTTAGTGCGGATCGCCGAAACCTACGAAGTCGCAGTGCTAGCCACCAATCAGATCCAATCCTCTCCGGACGCAATATTTGGTGATGCATTCCGCCCTACAGGTGGCCACGTTGTGGCACATACTAGCACATATAGAGTGTACCTAAAGCGCTCCGGGAAAAACCGGATCGCAAGAATGGTCGATAGCCCGTATCATCCAGAGAGGGAAGTATTATTTACTTTGTCCGAACATGGGGTCTCTGACCCCTCAGTGTCAATCAGATGATTAAATAACATAACATAAATTAAGGCCTTAAAACATCAGTTTACGATGCCAAGTTCACACGGTACGAGGAGAAAATCTCGTTCTGTCCTGACTAAACGTAATGTCTCTAGAGGTATATCCTATTTACTAACAGAATATAACGTTGGTGACAAAGTTATCATTGATATAGATCCCTCTGAACATTCTACCACTCCGCACAGAAGGTTTCAAGGAAGGGTAGGAGATGTTATGGAGGTAGGCAGGAGAATTTTGAAAGTTGCAGTATTGTTTGGAAGTAAGCAGAAAATTTTGCAAACTAGACTTAACCATATAAAGCCGTTTAACGGAGGGAAGTCGGTAAAGAGTGACTGACATTCTTAAAAAAGAAATAATAACATTGTCTGAGGCTAAAGAAGTTTTAGAACAGGTTAAGTCAGATGATATGGACCAAATACAGAGATGGACGCATGACTATGTTGTAAAATTCGCGAAAACCGGCTCAGAGGTTGCACGTGAAATGGTAAAGCGACTAATTGAAGAGTGTGAATTAAAAGAAGAAGAAGCAATAGAAGTTGTAAATGTATCACCTTCCTCTCTGGAAGAATTAAGGGCTTTTACTTTCGGGTGGAAAAAACTTATTCTTACCGAAACCTTGCAAAAGATGCTGAACATACTCCAAACGCGGAATGAAAGTTAAATAAAAAGGTAATCAATAGTTATACAGGAGAAAAGGAAGGAAGGATCGACATTGTCAGCGTGGCTGCGGGGATATGATAGTAGCATCGGGACTACTAGCGAGCAGAGTTCTAGAACAGCACCGCAGGAAGGCCAACGCAGGTACGAGGAGTATGCGTACGTTTTGGACTTCACCCAACGAGCCAAGGCGTTGACAGTGAGAGGAAGGGAGGGTATGATTATTCAGGCGATAGGAGAGGAGCGTCTCACTTTACTGGAACTTCTCGGAACTCAAAATATGAGTATCGAGGTCGCCGAGCGAGTATATATTGGTAGGGAGGGCCGCGACAAAGTGATGAGTGTGCTTGGCAGGCTTGAATATGATTCTATATCCCAATCTGCGAAAAACGAACTTCCTAGCATTATTGAAAAAATAGTGATAGCAAACCAAAAGCGTTTCATTGACTATATAAACACGGCTCAACCGATTACACCCAGGATCCACGCTTTAGAACTGATTCCAGGCATAGGAAAGACTTACATGATGACCATAATTAGAGAGCGAGATAGGAAAAAATTTGAAAGCTTCGTAGAAATTCAACAGAGAGTGGGATTACGCGATCCGGCTAAGCTGATAGCAAAAAGAATAATCGATGAAATTACCGGTGAAGCGAGAATGAATTTGTTTGTCAAGAAATGAAACTCTCAAAACGAAGGCTTCTCGGCCAGCATATGCTTAAAGACGGAAGAGTTCTTGAAAAACTAATCGAAGTAGCCAAGATTAGTCAGAACGAGACCGTGTATGAAGCCGGAACTGGAGAGGGTACTTTAACAACTGAACTGTGTAAAAGAGCTAAATCGGTGGTTTCGTTCGAGGTCGACCGCGACCTGTTCAAGAAATCAAGCAAGCTCATATCTGCTTTTCCAAACCTGAAATTAATCAATGCAGATATTTTTAAATTCCCCGTTTGCGTGTTTGATGTTTTCATTTCGAATCTTCCTTATTCTAGAAGTAGGGATGCACTTCAATGGTTAGCGTTGCAGAAATTTACCCGGGCAATACTGACTGTGCAGAAGGAATTTGCAGATAAATTGCAAGCCAGACCTGGCGATGAAAACTACCGATCCATTACTGTCATAACACAGCACTGCTTCATTATAGAGCAGTTGTTTCATGTGTCAAAGGGATCATTTGATCCTCATCCTAGCGTTGAGTCAACGGTTATAAGACTTGCTCCTAAAGAACCAGGGATCCCAATAACAAGGGCGACAATTAAGAATTTGAATCTCCTATTTTCAAGTAGAAATAGAAAATTATTTTCAGTATTAAAAAAACACAATTGTAAAATTGATTTTGCCGGTACGAAGAGGATAGACGAATTACAACCGACTCAGTTATTGAGTCTAGCTGAATCTATATGACGTTTATTCTCTATTGCTGATAGCTTTCATTAACAGCCAACGACGTTAACTGTCTAAATTGGATGAAATAATCTCAGAATGAAGATAAAAAGGAGCTTTTTTTTATATCTCTTCCTAAATTAGTTAGGACTGCCTCTTCAATAGCTTACCAACCCGAACAGATATTGGTCTGCCATCTGAGACACAGTGGGTCTATCGTTAAGATCGTAAGTGACGTATTTAATTTCGCGATAAAATTCGTGGTAGCGCTAAATATTGAATTCGAAATGTGAGTGTCTCCAAGATCATCTCAAAATATCATCCACCTGGTGTACGAGTCGCTTTTACCACCAGCTTTCTGTCACCGCCCAGAGCCGGCATTACATACGATCAACTCTGCGACGGTGTTACGTGTTCTAAGGACTTTCATCGTGGATTCTACAAGCTCGGGAGCAGCACCATCTCCTCGAATGTTGGAGGCAGTTTTGTTGTGGACCGTGGAAAGTGGTCATTAACGAAGTAATCTCGATTATTTCTATTTTGAAGACTGGGAAGAAGAAGTTAGCGCTAATCTTGCGACCATGTTGTTGACAAAGGGAGGAAAATCAGATGGCTTATTTACTTTTGTAAATTCACCTTTTTCTGAATAGTAAGAATAATGAATATTATAGTTTTCAAGGCTTAGAGTTTTTATATGTGGAATTCCAGATGAATTTTCTACTACAGATATTGTCTTATTATCGGGAGAATAGATCTTCATAAAGTCAGCCATCGTCAACCTAATGGGCCGTATATATTCAATGTGGATAGTGGAACCTGCTGCATCAGTATGAATCACATGTAAGCATTCTTTTCCATTAACCGTGCTATTTCCGACTCCGGCGGGTAGCGAATTCTGTTTGCCGTCAACGATAACTTGTACTCGTGGATACAGATTAAACTGATCTGCATTCTGTGACCTAAGACATATTTTCGTCGGTATGGGAGGCGGGGCAAAATGTGGAAGTATAACTAATGCTACGAGCAGTGAAGCGCCCATAGCAATAGGCGGTATCAGGACTTCTTTTTTTCCTAGTCTTTTCGGTGCCTTTTCTTCTTTTACTTTACGTTTGGGCATTACAAATTTACCGCACCCTAAAAGAATCGCGTGCGGTATTATTAATATTCTCTAAATGTGAAATTCCAGGTTCATATAGAACAACTTTTTATTGTTGACAGCCAAGGGATGGATGAGAAATATGCAGATAGTTCAGCTTTCAGATATCCACATTGGGAGCCTGTTCAATCAAAATGTTTTTGACACGCTAGTGGAGGAGATCGAGAACCTAAAACCTGATGCTATTATTATTACTGGCGATCTTACTGACGATGGATTACTCTTCCAGTTCGAACGTGCTCAATTTGAAATTAATAAGCTCGCATGTCCTAACAAGATCGTTTTGGCAGGTAATCATGACTACCGGCATACAGGATATCTTGTTTTCAAGAAATTCTTCCCGTCAAAGCAAATCTATGAACTAGAAGACGAGGTAGTAATTATGACTCTTGGCACTGCTAGGCCGGACAGAGACGAGGGAGAGGTAGGGTATAGGCAAAATAAGTGGATGATTGAAACCTTGGCTAAATGTGAGAACAAAACGAAGATTATTGCAATGCACCACCATCTCATAGGTATTCCAGACACGGGGACAGATAAAATTATCATTTTGGATGCAGGTGACACCTTAATGGCCTGTCTTCAATCCAAAGTCGATTTGGTGCTTTGCGGTCATAAACATAGACCTTGGGTGTGGAACTTGGGATCGTTGGAGATTGCTTATGCGGGAACAGCCAGTTCAACACGGTTCAGAGGATTTTTCGAGAATGCTTATAATATTTTAGATGTCAGGAACGGAAAATCACAAATCGACATAAAGATAGTTGGCGGTAAACGGATGCCTCTCTTAAACCTAGTAAATAAATATAAGCCATTTTTGGAAACTGAAAGCTAGCACAAGTATGCGGTAAAATAAATCCTACTGACTCGGAGAGACGAGCGGCAGTAGAAATCTCGACCTCTCGAGTCAGAGACTATTTATGTCTCGCTATCTCGGGAAAATAATCAGCAAGCGAGACCGTTGTTGTCTATTCATATTGATGGTGCAAGTCGAGGTAACCCAGGTTATTCAGGGATCGGCATTGTAATCACTAAAGATAACGACAAAATCGCGGAGTATAAAGAATTCATAGGGATTAAGACTAACAATCAGGCAGAATACATTGCATTGAAAAAAGCGCTGGAAATTGCCTCCTCCATTGACGATGAAATCACAGTTCTGTCGGACAGTGAATTGGTCATAAATCAGAGAACAAACAAATACAAAGTAAGAAATAAGCAACTAAAGCTGCTATTCAAAGAAATCTCAAATTTGGAGGAGTATTTCAGAATAGTGATTTACAGACATATTCCCAGGGAAATTAATAGATATGCAGACTCATTGGCTAATCAAGCGATAGACGAACGAATTAAATATAAAAATGCCGGTACCTAAATTGACGGCAGCCGTGAAGACTCAGAGTTAATCCGATTTTGTTTCACAGAATATGAGGAGAAGGCATTTGACTGAGCTGCCATTATTTCATCGTAGAAGTGCTCATCATGTAATATGACAGCACGCGCTGTCTAGTCAACTCTCCATGATTATTTTATCTTGTTGCGCGTTATAGTCCATAAGATGTATTATCAATATGTTGCACTTTGCCAGACAGCTAAGGTAAGAAATGGATGTGTAACCTAATAACCAAATGGAAATATCTGCGTGGCGAGTTGTGGATTGATCTTTGATGCTATGTCGCATTCGATATAGGCAATTATGTTGTTGCAAGCGGTATCCCATTTAAGAACTCGAAAACTGTGTTTATTACATTCAATACTTCTTACCGAGTCAAAGTCGATTAAATTTTTTTTGTGATGGTTATAACGTCCTCGTCGATGAGCAGATGATCCGTTCCTACTTTCTGCCCACCAAATTTAGCGCTCTTACCCCATATCTGGGCGAATTTAAAGTCCCTGATCATACTACGATGTACCTTGTTGCATACATCGCCAACATTAGATCCGTTTTGCATAATCATAGGCTCCTTAAAGTCAGTTTCTTTCCCCTTTTGGTGCATGTAAATTCTAATGAAATCTAATTTTTTGTATATTTCTTCTTTGAGAGCATCGATATTCACGTCTGCATCTGCTGAAATCGGAATAAAATTACTTCCAATTTTTGATTGCACTTCGCTAACAAAACCCTGGTTTACGAGGTCTATTTTGTTCAATACCGCAAGCGACGGAATGTAGGATCGGTTGCCGCTCAAGACATCAATTAATTGATCGTCTGATAGACCTTGTTCTCTTAACACCACTCGGCAATTCCGGATGCCGTACGTTAGTAAAATCTCTTGGACTAGTTTTTCAGATATCTTGATTGGAACCAAGATGTTAACTGATAGTCCGCCTGCAGACGCTTTTTCTATTACAAGATCGGGAGGTTTTTGATCGACTCTGATACCAATTCCGTACAGCTCCTTTTTTATAATTGCCAAATGGTGTGGTTGGAATACATCGAGAACAATTAGGACTAGGTCTGCACTTCGAGCGATAGACAGTACTTTTTTGCCCAGTCCTTTTCCGGCGGCTGCTCCTTCTATAATCCCAGGCATATCAAGAATCTGAATATTTGATCCTCGATAATGCATCATCCCGGGAACAGCTGTAAGGGTTGTGAATTGATATGAAGCAACCTTAGATTTAGCATTTGTCAACCGATTAAGAAGAGTAGACTTTCCAACGCTAGGCAATCCGATGAGAATTACAGTGGCATCTCCGCCCTTTCTGACGTCAAAGCCTGAAGCTCCTCCTCCTGTTGATAGTGTTCTTTTCTGTGTGTTTTCCTCCATGTCTCGCCTGAGACGCGCCATTTTTGCTTTTAAGAGACCAACATGATGTTCCGTCGCTTTATTGATCTGTGTTTTGTGAATTTCATCTTCGATAGCTTTTATCTTCTCTGGTATTCCCAATGTGTAAAAATACACAACAATTGGACTATTATCAGTTTAGTTTTGCAAATGAGCCGAAACCATGTTTTTACTCGTTAGTTAAATGTTGGTCTAAGGGTCTTCCTGGAAACAATACTTTCAATATTGATACGGACAAAGAGGCAGGCGGTAACAGAACTATATTTCGTTGACTTTATCGATAGGCTAATATGCTAACATGCGAGACCTGCGGCAGAATCAGATTTTACTCATTGAACTTTACTTTTTCAAAATCTGTTTGTAAATTGGTCAATAATCAATTCATTATGGTATTGGGACTAATTGTCAACCAATAGAGTCCCGACCTTCTTGTTCTCTATCCTCATCAGTATTTAATTTATGAGAATTCTTCCGAAATCCTTTTTTGGACACTTCTGTCCCTGTCAGTCTCAAATAGAGAAAATCCCTGGTGACAGATAGTCGTAACTTTTGTGATACGAAAGAGCAGCAGAATCTAACCAATACTTAATTACTACCATAGTTAAAATATTGAAAGCTAAAACATGTCACCTTCGGAAGCTACTCTTAATAATATATCTCCATCGCCAATTATGCAAATGACTACTGGCTCTTGGGTATCTAAGACCTTAATGACTGCGGTGGAATTGGGTGTTTTTACAAAAATTTCAGGTTATCAAAATGATAACAATAGTAAATCTATGACTTTGAGAGAATTTCAAAACATAATAGGAATTGAAGAGAGTAGACAAGCATTGATGATTATCAATGGTTGGTGATTGTCATCAACTAGAGTTTTCCTCGTGAATAATATAAGTTATTTTAATTCTTTCCTGAAATGTTTATTAATTTAGAGTTACTACGAGGGACGTAGTACCCGCAAAATATGCATTTTTTGAAAGCTGCTACTTTCAAACTTTCAACCTCACGAGGTGGAGGATGCCTAAAATACCACTTGACGATGGCCATCAATGACTACTACTATAAAAACATTTAAAGGCCAATAAAAGTTTTTATATTTGATTTTGTGATTTTTTTGATGAAGATCATCAACTTTGGCTGATGATGGCCATTAATTTACTTGATGATTGTTATCAACTTTTTTTTCTTTTTATATAATTCAAGGATAATTTATCTGTAAATAACTAATAGTGATTAATTAATCGCTGTTGAGCATCAGTCTAAGATTCGGGTCCTCTGGGACTATATCAGTGCTTTTTAGTGGGCTGAGTATCGCAAAAGATTATGGAATTTTGTAAGCATTCTATATTAGGTGTAGTCTAAAGTCTTCGTTCCTTCACCACCAACTGAATATTACATGGTCTGATTCAGACGAGATAATGAATGTTAAATGGTTATTGGGAAAGGCAAAAAAGGAAAATGAAAGAAATGGAATGAAAATAAACACTTAATCAACATATACATTTCATTGTTTGCAGATAGAACCAAATTGTACGCATAACTGCGAGTCTCGTTGTCATCTAACTATTCTTGCTTTACACCACACTTTGTACAATATCTCGAGTTCGGTTTTATTTTAGATCCGCACTCTATACAGAATTTACCATTCTTAGGGTTCGAGTTATCTGCACTTGACGGTATAGATTTTGGCGCGGCTGCTCCTTCTTCAGGAAAGTCATACAGCTTTTTAACTGCCCCAGTGGGTTTGAACGTCTCATTAGTATCGGGCATTAACTCGAGGAAGGATGCTTTGTTTTTTCTTAGTTTTTCTTCAAGATAGAGCGTCAGTCGTGGCATAGCGCCTTCTTTTCCTCCAGGGACATCTACTTGTTCCCCAAGCCACATAGCAAATTTCTTCAGAGTCATCTCGGGAGTAGAAAAAGTAAGGGAATGAGTAGACATGTATTCTTCAGTCGCGGCCCTAGCATTGAATACTTTCATCAACTGATGATATTCTTTTCGTGTTTTTAATTATTGCGAATTGCCACATTTATTGCAGAACTTTGCCTGGTCAGGAATAGTGGATCCGCAGACAATGCAATTCTTAACCTTCGCGGACTTTGTCGGGCTGCTAAGTGGTGTCATTTGAGTAGAGTCGGCCACGACGCCAGCAGTTTTTCGAACGTCTACCGAGCCAACTCCTTCCATGTCGCGGTCCGTCTTGGAAAGAGGGGGGACAGGGCTCTGTCCTTTTGAGAGATTTGTTTGGATCGCTAATTTGACTTCGAATAATACCTGGATAGCAATAAAATTTAATGAAGTCATCCCAATGAGATACTCTGCCAACTTGGCTAGGAAATCTTTTTGATTCACGTTTCCTTTCTTATAAAGTTGAGTTGCATCGATGAATGCTTCGTACTGTTCCTGCGTGTCGTCGGTGAGCTGCTTTAGTTTCTCTGCTACGACTCTCAGGCTGTCATCGTTTGCGCCAACGGACATTGCTGGAACAGTTTTTGTTTGAGGGACTAATAAAAGTTTGAACCTGAAGTATCCTTGGAAGAATTCAGGTCAAACTGAAATCCAGTCACATACGCACCCTGGGTGACCGCCAATAAGATAGTTCGGCGCCCATAAAAGCCCTTCTTGGATGACGTCTAGCATGTTGGACTTTTTCTTATCGAACCCGAATTCGTAAATAATTTTTGTCGTTACGAGTTGTTAACAATCAAAAATCAAATAACATATTAATATCTATACGCTCAAGTTGACGACTGGTTGAAGGTGTTTTCAGATGGAGGGATGGTCTAGACTGGTTATGATACCTGCCTTACACGCAGGGGGCCGTGGGTTCGAATCCCATTCCCTCCATAGACTTAATCGCACACTCATCTGTGGTTGGTGAAAGCCTTGGGCGCGATAATATTCGGGTTCAAAAGGCTTAAATTTGAATAATTTTTGACAAATATTGAATGAGTGGTTCTGAGAGTCTTGGAAGCGTAAGTTACGAGTGTATGCGGTGCGGGACACCGGTGACTGTGGAGGAGTTATCCAGATTGCCTGAAATCAAATGTATCTGCGGCTTCCGTGTATTTCGTAAGTCCAGACAACCAATTGTGAAACAATTGAAGGCTATTTAGTAAGCGCCTGAGAAATGTAATTTATAGTACTATATCCACGAAATTTGATATCATCCGATACATGAGAATGAAAGCTTCTTATATTATCTCCTAGAATAGAATACATGAAAATTCGCTGCCCCGATTGTAAGAATGCGGCAGAACTCTCTGATGATTTTTCCTTTGTAAGGTGTTCTGAATGTTCGCTTGATATGAGTTACGGAGAATATGTGAAATATGTGGCATATAAAGATGTACGATACCGCGATATCCTTGATGATTACAAACCAAGAAATTGAACATGGGCTTCTCATGCTGATTGCAGATGCTTTTTGATTGCTCTAGTCTTTCCCATCTGAGAAACCATCGTGTTGCCCGTCTAACTAACAGTCGTAATCTTCTAACTCCTCGGGTCAGGCTTCAGACATTTATGATGGTTTATCAGACCTGAACCAGCTGAATGAAGAATTAAAGCATTTTGATTACGGGTTACTAATGACTTCTCTGGCCAGCGCTGAATACAGCATGTGTGTGAGCCCTAAATATTTTTCAGTCTTTTTACCACTGCGCATCGTTCCTTAGGTTTTCTTTTTAATTGCCGAGACAATGGACAATATATCCCTGTCTTTAATATGATAGTTGTTCGGCAATCTCAAACCATCGCGTATATCAATAGCATAAAGTAAGCCTTTAACTAATTCTGTATGAATCTCCCTCGCAAGATCCTCAATAGTAGAGCCCGATTTCATTAGGTACACGTCTGGTAAAATATTCCCGTGTTTGTCTGATAGTTTACCTGTGTCTGCGACAGGATATACTGCATTCATTCGTAGGAGCTTGAACACAGTTACGTTTATGGCAAATTGAACGCCGGTCCGCATATATTCACCGAGTATATCTTTTCGGATGAAGTTTAAAGCCCACTTTTGTTTATCATTCAGCTTTTGTTGGTCTTTTATTTCAAATCGCTCGTCTCCTGGTAGATATTTAATCATACCGCGAATTTCTGCTCGTCTTAATGTGAGTTCAGCATCTGCGCTGCAGGGGACGATTATTGTATCTTTGTATTCTTCTCTTAGCCTCTTGAAATTTTCAGATGCATAATGCAGATCTACCTTATTGGCAACAATCAGGGTGGGCTTTGAAATGTCCCTCAAACTCCATGAGAAATCTTTAGCCTTTGCTGGTTCCCAGTCATCAAACTTAACCCCTAGAAGTTTATTAACCTCGAGAGCAAATTTGACGTGCTGTTCTCGTACTCCAATACCTCTAAATATGTCTGTTATGGCGGCTACCTCCTCAACCCCTGAATTGATTGCTCTTGAAATCTTGTCACGATTACCCTCTAGAAGCTTGAGGTACCACATTACCAACTCTTCTTCTATGTCAGCTATGTCTGCGATGGGATCGCCCGTGCCAGGTTCTGCTATTTTTCCTGATGCATCAATACCCCCAGAAATATCTACTATATGTAAAAGTGCATCGGATTGAGCTGCAATCGAAAGAAATTGGTTGCCTAACCCCTTTCCCTTCCATGCACCCTTTATTAATCCAGGCAAGTCGACTAGTTCGATAGGAATAAACCGCCAGCCGTCTAAGCAACGAGAATTCTTCGGATTGTCCTGGACGTTTAATTCTTTGTGAACGCACAGAGTGATTGCATTAGCGTTCCCGATGCTTGGCTGCTGGGTTGTAAACGGATAATTGGAAATCTCTCCTGTTCCAAGCGTAGCAGAATTAAAAAAGGTAGTCTTTCCGGTGTTCGTCTTGCCTATTAACCCTATCTTTATCACTAACAACGAATCAGTCGATGCTAATTTATTCTTGACTAATGTGCCATTATGGTTAGCATTACGAGTACATTCTGTGGTGGTATGAACACGCATTGAACAGCTCTCTTCTTTGCCTAGATATTGGAATGCGCGAGATAACATAATTAATTAATTAATTAATTAGGTCCACGTTCACCCAGTTATACGCCAATCCTTTCCAATAATTCAAACACTTCATTACTAGTCGGTGGTTCCGCATTTTGGCTTCTCAGGTAGAGTGAAACAGTCGCATTAGCGAATGTCAATCGCTCTGTGGCATTCAAGCCAGCAAGGTAGCCGAGTATGTCAGCAGAATCCCAGGAATCACCTGCCCCAGTCAATGTCCTCACGTCAACTTTGATTGCACGGACAAAGCTGGTTTCCTTTCCATTCGACCATGCTGCTCCTTTTCTAGTATGCAAGTCGACGCTGATATCAATTTTTTCTGCAAGCTGCCTGACAGCATTTTTTATATGATCTACAATATCTTCACGAGTAAGTTCAAGATGTTCGAGACCCGTAACTTCTGCAAGGGAATTATATTCGCTCTCATTTATACTCAGAACATCGGTGAATTCTGCAATATACTTAAGTGAGTCTCTAAAGTCTTCCTTCCTAGTTTCGATATCTGCTGGGTCAATAAAGTGAAGAGACTTGGGAGAATTTTTAAACGCATGTTCAGCCAATTGTGTTCCCTTTAGATTGCTGCCCCAGTTGACGACTACCGTAGCATCAGAATTTTTCAAATAATTCAGGTGTTCTGAAGAATTAACCATGTCTGGGCCAAATTTACTGTTGTCTCCAACATCGCTTATCATTATATTGACCCTGACATCTCTTTCGTTAAGCAGTTCAAATGCGGTGGTACTGCCGTGTCTTCCGCTTGCAACCAAGAGGTTCACGCTCTCTCCGAATCTCGAAAAAGTCTGTCTAAGGATAGCTGCTCCGATATCATCTGCCATAGTAAATAAAGCGACCCTTACACCTAGTTTGGCTAGGCAATATGCAACATTTGCCGCATTTCCTCCCTTGATATCGGCAGTTGGAACACCTCGTATGCTGCCACCACCGAGCATGGCTTTGTCATTAATGTTGTTAAAGAATTCCTCTTTCGATCCTAACTTTATAACGCGGTCAACGAAAAAATCAGGCATTACAACAATGGGATTCATATAGGAGTAGTAAGCCTTTATTTTTTCTGATAAAGGAGATCTAATTTTCTGACACCCAAACAGTCAGAATCCTGCTACTCTTTTATGTATATACCTTAAGCCGTGACAAACCAGACGTGTCGCGTTTACCTTCGTACTTAAATCTTTTTCTTGAGGATACTTGCTTTTTAAGCAGATGCTCGCTTAATATTGGTACATACTGATGGATGAATGAACCCGCCACCACCACCTCCAATAGATGCAGCAGAGTTCGACGCTCACAAAGACCTGAGCGCAATAATCATCCAGTTCTTATGTAGAAACAAAGAAAAAGGTTTTTCAGCGAAGGAGATTGCAGAAGCAGTAGGGCTAAAGGAAGAAGACGTAAATAACTCGATGGTGAAGTTAGGTCTGACCGATCTTTTTAGTGGGCTTACCGGCGGCATGATTTCGCGCAAACGTCGTTCGAATTCAAAGAACAAGGAAGTGGTTATTAAGATAGAAGATGTTACAATCAGCGGAGTAATCTACTACCGATGCGTTGAGAAAGCCATTTAATTATTTGAACGATATGAACTGGAAGGCACGATGCGACCTAGTATTGCTCTAAAGAAAGAAAAAAATAAATGCTGTGTATTGTGCTCAACTAAACGTAAAGTAGGGTTATGAAATAGGTGAGCGCCTGTGGCATTTTTATTCATCCATGCCACCCATGCCACCCATG
>DAOM01000148.1 GCA_002501855.1 Candidatus Nitrosopolaris nunavutensis | reverse complement strand
CAAATTCTTCATCATGTCCTCTGGGGAAGTAAATGCCATCATATTCCCACCAAACGGATTTTGCTGCTTTTCGGAGCCCGGCTTGAAATCATTTGGGTCATTTAATGCGATGTAAACGTAAGGCGCGCCATCTTGAGAGGCTTCAATTCTTGAAATAACATAATCCTTCTTCATCGCGTTACACTGTGAATGAATAGACTTATAATTTTTCCAGAACGCCCGTTTCTGATTTTAGATATGTCTCGCCTGACGCAGCAGGATCAAATCACCCTTTATTATGGCCCGAAATTTCATTCACATTTTCTTGCTGAATACAAGATAAAGAGTGACTGGTTCTTCATATTCTTCTCCAATCCAGAGTATTTCAAAGCCGTTCATTAAATCGTGGATTTCCTTCTCTGTAAAGAATCGGACTTGAAAGCCGTTTATATCATAGATTCCTTTATCTATTTGGACTCCCTCGCCATAGGATTTGTCATTTTGGTTTCTAACAGAAAAGAAATTGAACCCCTTTGGTTTGAGTACTCTCCTCATTTCTGAAAATATAAAATGAAGCTCGTCGAGTGAAAATCGCATGTTGAGAAGCATGTGCGAATATACGGCATCAAAATAGCCATTCGGAAATGGAAGCGCGCTCTTGACATCAAAGACTCGTGGTTTTATCGGTTGTCTTTTTTCCTTTGCTATCCTATCTAGTATCTCAACAGCAATAACAGAAAAGTCTAATGCTTCTACTTCAATTCCATTTGATGCAAAAAACATTGTATCTCTTCCATGACCCGCACCTAGTTCCAGGATTCTCCTTACATTATTCATTTTCATGTGATTAAAACAAAGCAGAGCAAAGTTGCTGGCTTCCTGTCCAAAGAAAGTGTTATCTGATTTGTAGACTCTATTCCAGACTTCACTCATTATGTCTCCCTTTTGTCCGTCTTTCCAAGCAGATGAATACTTAGCCATATTCGTGTAATAATCTTGCCAGTCCCCCCTCTCCCTCCTCTGTTGGTCATTCATAGTATATAGAAGAAGCGCCCCCTTCATCGTACAATGTCAAATAGACTAGTGCCACAATTAGAAAAGTCGAAGGAAGAGCCCGTCACCCAAGCCAAAGGACAAGATTTATCTATTGAACAGGAAATTGAATGTCCTCGTTGTCATGAGGTTATGACATTGTGTTCTCAATTTGATAGACTAGGCTATTTTTGTGAGGAATGTAGCTTTTCGCTGCATTTGAGCCACTAAAAACCTGCTAAACAACATCTCAGGCCCAAGTAAACGACGTTCCTTGAGCCGTTGTCGTTGTCTTGGTGGTGCATATATATTCACAATTAATTATTTATGAATTACAGCCTCTTTGTCTGTTGTCTTGAAATGATTTGTGCGCCCGTAATATAGAACACTTTTATAAAATACGGCACAATCCATACCCAAGCTGTTATAAAGTACGAAAAATAAAATCAGAAGAGATTTGACAAAATCCAAAATTATTCCTTGATTGGGCGCTCCATCTCCTTGTAATATCACTGGTCCTTGTAATTTTGTTTGAATTAATTCGGCGCAGCAGACGTATACTTTATTTTATCATAATTTAATTGATAATAGAAAAATGCTCACTGGTGTTGTCATTAATATTGACCCCTTATAATTTCAAGAATTTCTGAACACTGCGTAAAGAAATTGCCAACCATATTTATTCTAGTATTTTATATTTATGATTTTGGTGTAGACTTGGCTTAAGAGAGAATTTCTGCTAGGGTTGTGTGGTTCATAATCCGGCCATTCCGAATCTCTCTTTCTATGTGGGCCGTCTACACCGTTTTAGATTTATCCGGTATGGTGTGGTGCTTCATGAAATGTTGCATGTCTATCTTAGATTACTATTGTCTTGTTGTGATGTCGGCGCTCTTTTTAGACTCTGAAAGTAGACTACCACATTTCCTCAGACGATCGCAAAAAATCAATAGACTTGTCTGTCTATTGATGCAGAAATATTGCAGAACCGGACGTCCATGAGTCATTCAGAATATTACTGTATAGTACGTAATGAAAGGTACGTAATAAAGGAAGCATGATACCGTAATCAATTCGGTCCATAGAATATGTTCGGACGCAGCCCTCTCCCTCCTCCATTGGTTATTCACTCTATTAGAAGATGCGATTGTTGACAAGATCATATAATGTCAAGCAGCGACAAATTAGTACTAACAGATAAAACGAAGGCCAAGGAATCTATCACAAGGTCAAAGGAAAGCACGGATAATCGATCAATCACCCATGAGATTGAATGTCCTCGGTGTCATGACACTATGATCCTATGCTCTGAATTTAATAGACTCTGTTACTTCTGCGAGGAATGCGGTTTTTGTCTTGCTTGGAGCACTTGACAGTGTAGCCATAATCCTTGTTCATTTAGAAATATGGTGAGACAGTAAATGTTCAGAGAGAAGGCGTTCGAGCTCAACCTGACCAGCATTTGTTACCGTATATTTATTGAAGGTGAATGTCTTTGCACATATC
>DAOM01000312.1:1405-6842 GCA_002501855.1 Candidatus Nitrosopolaris nunavutensis | reverse complement strand
CCGAACAACATGGAAGTAATCAAAACTAAAGATAATACTGCTACGATAGCGGCCGTACCCACTCGCTTTTACATATCGTTAAACGCCATTCAGTCATAATAAGGATAAATGTCAACTATAGACTGATGCTTTAACTGCCCCACATCAGGCCAAAAACTGTTTATAGGAGAAGACGCTCTATACCATCTCAGAATATTTAAAGCGGATTATCGCAATTCGAGTAAGGTTAAAAATCTACTACACGGTAGTTATTATATTGTCGTCTTCGGAAAATGCCACCACGTTCATCATCAAGGGAAGGAAACGAGCATTAAAAGAAGCCTACGACAGATCGCTTAATGTCAAACATTCCTATTATTGTATTACTGGCGATGAGTTAGTAAAAAGCTACAAGCCATTTATACCCTTATTAAAGGATCAGGTCAGCCGTGGCGGTACTTCATATATAATCGCGAATATAGGAAAGGAAACCTTAATTGCAGTTAAAGTTCTCACTGAAGCTGGTGCAGAAATTAGACATCTTGATATTTCTGTTCTAAGGCGATCCGTGATTTACTTTAATCAGCACGTTGCAATCTTCTTTTGCAGCTTCTACCTATGCAATCTCCATGTAGATGTAAATTTGCCTATATTATGGCAAATTTAGAAACATCTATTCTAGGTTGTGGATATTTTAATTTCATTCTATCTAATGTATTGACGATGATTTGAGCGACAGCCCAATTACGAAACCACTTTAAATTTGCGGGGATAACATACCATGGTGCCCAGTGGGTACTACACCTGCTCAGAGCTTGTTCATAAGATTCCATATACTTATCCCAATATTTCCTGACCAGAAGATCACCTTCTGATATCTTCCAGCGTTTTGTTGGATCCATTAATCTCTCTTCGATTCTTTTTTTCTGCTCATCTTTGCTAATATGCAAAAAGAATTTTAGTATTGTCACATGATTCTCTGATAGGTATCTTTCAAAATCATTGATTTGTCCATATCTTGGAGTCAACTCATTCTTCGGAACTAAATTACGAACACGAACTTCAATGACATCTTCGTAATGAGAGCGATTAAAAATTGCTATTTGACCTTTTGGAGGACCTGCCATGTGAACACGCCAGAGATAATCATGCGAAAGATCTTCTTCAGTTGGAACTTTAAATGACTTTACATAGCAACTTTGAGGGTTTAATGCTCCCATTACGTTACGAATTGTTCCATCCTTCCCTGAAGCATCAACTCCTTGCAGTATAATCACAAGAGAGTGGCTATTGGCTGCAAAGAGCTTGTGTTGTAATTCGGACATTCGACTAGAAAAATGAGCCAACTCCCTCTCAACATCTTGTTTTCTTTTGTCTGCATCATAGTCAGGATCCCAATCTTTTAACTTCAACTTTCTTGTTGTTTTTCCTGGCTTTACAAGCAATTTCTGATTCAATCCCATTGGTAATCTTAATCATCACTATCTTGGATTTAAATTGCAAGATATCTCTTGCTAGATATTGGCAGTCTAAACCGGCATGGTGATATCTTCAGATTGAATAGATATAACTAGAATTACGTGCTCATTTATAATATAGGCCAGATTTGCCTACACCACTTGATTTTATCACTATTGATATTGTTGTCACCAGAATTCCTTAACTTCTAAACAACCTGACAGCCTTTATCGATACATTGACTGACAGGAGAAATATTCCCCAAGCAATTAAGGAGCTTATCATAGAAGCCTGATATGGTTGTGCCCCTAGCTGAAGGAGTTGATAGTGGATAGAAACTTTGATCAGTGAGTATATTATTTCAGAAACGGAAAATGCAGCAAATAATTTCCGTATATCTCCTCTGATCCTCTTCGAATCCCTCTTTCCTGTTTGAGGGTCATTATATTTTAGTCTATTATCTCTATAAAATAGGAAGGCAAAGAGCGGAATGTAAACTCCATATTCGGTTGCTAGTGCAATTATAGAATTTGAGAGGTTATTTTTATCAAATTGCAAATATAGTTGAGTAACTAGAGCCGCAGTAAAGAAGGCACAAGTCCCAGAAAAAATTAAATTCTTGTTAAAAAGTATGACATCTCTATATTTTAAGTAAAAGCTGTTAATACTGTTACGCTCCTTAGCGCCGTTATTCATATTTGTTAGAAGCTATTATTGCAGTTAAAGGTAGGGATGCAACATGGCATCTTCGAAGAGACCAAGTATTAAAGATGAAGAATTTAGAATTTATACTTGGTCAAGAAGTAGCATATGAAACATTTCGGAACATAAAGCAACAAATTCTGTAGAACTGCGGACAATTGCCATGACTGGGATCAATTAGTTCTTGTAAACTCGTTGCAAACATCACGAATTAGTTCTTGTAACTTATCTGAGTTCGTGAATATGTGTGGTAACTCTCTAATTCTAAAGCACTAAAAGATAACCGACAAATTTTAAACACAGTGACCTAGATGGAATTAAGCGTGTTAGCTTCTGCTAGCTTGGCTATAAAGTAAGAACATGATGAGAATAATGAAACTGATCACATAACCTATAGATACGGAAATATTTATTTGGTAGGTCTAGAATCAATTGAACATTCATCAGCTCTTGCAGCTTTAACATTTGTAGATATTAGTGGCGCTTTCGTAGATGCAGTAATCGGTATGGGATTATTTGTTACATTGGCAATCAAGAGCAGACATATCTTTGGGAGGATGCCACCTAGTTCATCAATGCACAATAAAGAACGTGTATTTGCTGGTGCATCATTTTGTTCCGAATTTTCTAGGGCTCAAATAAGTCATATTGCATACATCTTACATGGATATCTTGTTCTAAAATCACGTTAGCAGGATCGACAGATTCGTGAATCTAATAACTTAGATAATTTAATATGATAATGATTTAGGGCTCTTCCTAACATTTCTGTTCGTTGTGTTCCTTCTTCGCGTTCTGTATGAGCGTAATTCTTTTGATTTTCCTCCGATTTTAATTCCATATACTTCAGCTAGTTTCTCTACACTAAGTTGATACGAAAAAAAAGACTGCAAGATGATGGAACATCGGTCAGAAAGCAGGAAGAGAATGAATTAGCCATGTTGTATACTAAATATTTATCGTTAGATCGGTAAGTGTGCCTCTGAGCTTCCATTGCGATTTGAGAATTCAAGAATCACTCCGGTTACTGGATTATAATCAAATGGGTAAGCATCGTTTGCAGAAATTGGTATCCATTCTATTGCATTTTCGTTACATGAAGGACATTGAACTACAATAAAACTACATCTTAAGTTCAGATACGATGCGCACCAAAGGCATGAATTACATAGTAAGAAATCTATTTTTTTGATCCGTGAATTGTTCCTATCATCATGTAGAATATTATTTTTTGACAGAGGATGATAAATTGTCTCAGCAGAAGACATTAAATAATAAGCACTTACGTACTATAAAACTATCCTGTGAGTTTTGTCTTAACACTGAAGTGTTAATTATTTGACAATAGTCGGAAAAATCTCTTCAAAGATTAGCAATCAGGTGGAGAGCATAGCCGATGAATATGTTTCCCCCTTGAGGTATATATTGATAGTCAAGCACACAGTTACGTCTCACAATGATTTAACGGCTATTAATGCTTGATAATTCTCCTGATAAACAGACTTTATCTTTACTATCTATGCTTTTCATTTCACGATGAGGTTCCAGCGCAAAGACAACAGCAATTATTATACACGAAACATCTAACATATTATACACTACAACATGGATACGGACGTCTAAAAATGATTCATCTTTATGGAATAAAGAGAGAGGCGAATTATTTTATGGGTATTTATCACTTAAGTGAATTCAAAGACAACATTGAATTCCTTTGTAAGAAGGGTTTGTCATGCAGGTGGTGATTGTTATGCAGCGGCTATATCTAAAACGTGCATTTTACGAAGCGTTTTAAGTCATTACGACGTAAAAATCGTAATTCGTGAAGGTTTCAGCATAACATCATCATAATATTACAACCATCGAACCTGGGTTCATATATATTACTGTATGGTTCAAAGAGAATTGAAGGAAATGAATTGGTGATATTATAGATGCGATGTACAAGCTGTGATACAACATTACATTATCATACTGCTGGCATGACATGCCGTAACTGCGGGCTGAGTGTTGATCATGAATTGTTGTTACAAGAGAAATGTGTTTCATGTGAACACCTTCTAGAAGAGTCTGAAAAGACAACAGGCATTTGTGTATTCTGTCAATACGATATAGTGAAAGGCAGTAAATAATAACTTCAAACTGGATAAACAAATAACTTACCGAGAAGCTTGTTTTGTGATTTAAGAAGAAAAGTAGATGATGAAAAGTTCTTTTTGTTTTGCCTCGGGCTGTCCTTACCGCGTAGAAGCAATAAAGGACCTGTCAACCAACTAGATAACAATGCTGGCATCAGGAATTAAGGCATTCGCCAACGATAGAATCACCGCCGACTATTGCTGTCATTCTTATTCACCTTGAATAAGTGTGCCGCAGATTCGTCGAACCGCTTTGCTATAACCGCTTCGGTAAAGTAACGCTTTTGGAGCCAGCAAACGGCATTATCTACTTGCCGCTTTGTTTTTGCCGCATCTGACCCATCATCTTTGACATGGGGCTTTAGCCTCTTGGTCATCTTTTTCCTTTATTCGCCTAGTGTTAGTAGGTAAACGTATGTACTAATTAAGGTGGTAAGTAAGGAACTGGTTAATAGGTGAAGAGAGGATTGAAGGACTAGGAAAAATATAACATCTTACCTAGTCTTTTTCAGATCATCGGAACTTACCGAATGATCTATGATAATCATATGGTGGGATACTCGGTGTTTTCTAGTAGGGAATACGTAACAATACATCAAACAAGATAAATTCATGAACAGAACGTGAAGTCAGTTGCCTATATGAATAACAAACCGTAAGAACGATTAGAGTGGTAGCTGAGTAGGAAATATCGGACATATTCGCTGCGATAGATTCATCTGGGTTCAAATCAATCCATGCTTCTAAGTACTACGCAGAAAGAGTGACGTCCTGCAAGGATAATCTGTACAATTAGAATCCCACGTGCACGGATTCTACATGATTATATATACTTCCAGTGAGCTTCACGTCCGTCCAATAAATCTGCTCTCCCAAGAAGATTTGAACCTGTGCATACGGAGGCCGTCAGGATTGTCTTAGTTGCCCGATCCGCAATCCACTTCAGGAGAGTATTATTCTTTACTTCCTACGTGTCCCCCAGCTACTTGACACGATATGTAAATCCCGAGCCGGACAGTCGTCGATAGTCAGATCTCGGATGAAGCGTAGGCCGCCAATGACACACCTGCACTTTCCATTCTGAGAGCAAGAGGATTCGGAAAGGTGACGATTCTTCGCTCAAATGGGTTACCGAAAATACCTCAATAGGTCATGTAAAC
>DAOM01000312.1:0-1142 GCA_002501855.1 Candidatus Nitrosopolaris nunavutensis | reverse complement strand
ATGTTTTAGATTCGTTCGTTATCTATCTGTTTCCCATTTTGTTTGTCTGGATTTCCCGCGCTATAAGAATTTCGCACTGATGTACATCATTTGCCATTCTAGTGCTGTCATCAGGTAATTTTACCTCGGGCTATCCAAACGACATGCTAGATAAGATTTTCAAGATGTCAGAGATGGAGACAATCTTCAAACGTGTAAGAACAGATTGGCGTGTTGGGTATCTCACAATCTTTTCAGAGGACGATATCAACAAGTCAAAAATGGCAGTAAACACGTTTATGCGTGAAATGGAATTAATTCACGCTGGCTTTCAGGGCAATGTGTATCCTGAACATATTATTTCTCAATGTATAAAAGATTATAACCTCAATCGGATTGACGTAGAGTTTGGCAACTTTTCTCTTGGCGTTGATTTAGGTAGCACAGTGACAGGTATAACCCTCTTACAGTGGAATCAGGCTGACAGAAAAGTGTATGTTATCCTCAGCGATGAATATGTGAATATGGAATATAACAGAATATTACGGAAGGTTAATCAATTGATAAATACTTTTTCTCCAGATAAAATCTATGTCGATGCTTCCAACAGTTTTCTGATCCGTGATCTTAAACAACAATTTTATGAAGAACCATTTGAAATAATGAAGAAGCGAATAACAGAAGAGTATAAAGATCAAGGCATGAAAGACAGACCATATGAGACTTGTGAAAAATACATGCGTGTTTTACCAATCCCCTGGAATAAAGAAGGCGTTCCAATGATGCAACATAGTAAGTATGTCATGGAACGCAATCAACTGAGGATTAATCCTATATTCGATAAACTGATTACTTCACTCAGAACAGCATATAGTGAAAACGACAAGTTAAACAAAGATCTGACTTTGCACAACGACTGTTATGATAGTTTCATCTTAGCGCTGAGGCGTTACCGCAAATGAAAGAACAGATTCCTACATGTCTACTAAACTACATTATTCTGTATCCCGTGCCTTGAACACAGGCTATTTCTTTATTCCCTTTATAATCCTGATTATTCTATCATGTTCATCTTCTCTTCTTAGTTGTAATTGCCTCAGCCTCTCCTTATCTCTTTTATTAGTCGGTGACATTCGTAATGCCATACCGCAACAAGGACAGAA
>DAOM01000097.1:4613-4919 GCA_002501855.1 Candidatus Nitrosopolaris nunavutensis | reverse complement strand
TCGCATCATACAACAATCAGGATAGTAACTAGTTCAGGAAGCAAAACAAATAGTTCAAGTACTACTAGCACTAGACTAAGTTCACCAACTAAACCAAAAGGAAGAGAGTATCAATCCATTACATCCTCCGATTCATCTGAATTGTTTTCAATCCGTTCATAAGTTGTGGTCAGTCTTTGACCATCCCAGAGTTTAAATTCTAAATTCTGATTCTTTTTTCTAATGGCCTTATTATTCAATGAAATAATCCCTCAGATAGATAAGGAGGCTCCTGAATATGTTTGAGATAATTACAATCTCAGATGC
>DAOM01000097.1:0-4337 GCA_002501855.1 Candidatus Nitrosopolaris nunavutensis | reverse complement strand
AGATAATTACAATCTCAGATGCAAACATTGTTGGTACGAATGGACTGAAAGCTGGCGTCCAAGTATGGCAAAAGAGGAAAAATCAATGTGAAACCTTAGGCACCAATGAGTCTTAGGTGAACAAACAAGGTTAGGGGGAATGGAAAGTAAGGACGTGGTAGCATAGTCCCCTAGCCTTGTGACACGTTAGCTGTAAATTATATGTGGCAAAAAGATTTATTTATTTTTTATGTCCGACTGACTAGTTATGCAAGGAGAGGTTCTTAGGTTTGGTTAAGGTAAGTCCGAATATTGACAAAATGAAAAATTAGGATGGCTGACTACGGTGGTGATGAACAAGCGCTGTTTACTATAATAGCCGTGAAAGTATCCCCATCCAGAGTATGATATTTTCTCGTGCTCTGGCCATTTCATACCTAGTCAAGATGTTATTGCTCTCAAAGTCGTTTACCTCAATTAGGTAAGATATCGTAAAAAGTTAACTCTTCCAGCTGTTGTTTGGTCTATTCCATTAGATATTTTTGTTGCAATATAGTGCACTGTCACGTAGAACTAATGCACATAGGCATCGTTACATTATGTTAAAATGGGCTAAATCAAGCACTTTTTTTTGTCTCAACATGAATTCTTCATTAACTAATATATTTCCATACTCTGAAACTCCGAATCAGCTTTATCGGGTCAATAACTCATTTGTTCCTCCATAAGAAAGGAGATGTTGAGAAAGTGAGAAGAAAACAAGATGCTTAAAGACTCACTATTGGAGAGTGTCATTATTCAGTATTATTTTAGAATACGCCTTTATAGGTGCATTATATGAACAACAGAATATGCAAAATTTGGTGCTCTCAATAGGCGTTGTAATTGCTCTCGTTACAGGCCTCCTGATACCGGGAATGCTGACACATTTTGCAAATGCTTACTCTACCGCTACTACAAATTTTTCGATAAATAAGGAAATACCAGCCCAAGTCAAGAGTTTCATTCTTAATCAGATAGTTAACAAATCTAAAGCAGCTATCGTTGTAGGCGTTGTAGATCCTAATGGGACTCGCATATTCAGCTTTGGAAATATGTCAAAGGCGCATAATGTACCTGTAAACGAAAATACGTTGTTTGATATTGGCTCCATCACGAAGACGTTCACTACCCTACTTCTAGCTGATATGGTAGAGCGAGGGATAGTTAATTTGACCGATCCAATTGAAAAATATCTGCCAGCTAGCGTAAAAGTGCCTGAGTTTAACGGAACCAAGATAACACTTGAAGACCTAGCAACACATACTTCAGGACTTCCTGATTGGCCTTCTAATATTTGGTTAAACAATAATGTTGGAGATATTAACCCAAATTATAATGCAAACCAATTGTATCAAGCATTATCAAATACTAAACTAACAAGGGAACCAGGTTCACAAGTTCAATATTCAAGTTTTGGCATTGGATTACTTGGACACATATTATCGAAGTCAGGTGGTATTCCATATGAGCAGTTAGTTAAAGACAGAATTCTAGACGTGCTAGGAATGAATGACACTAAAATTACTCTTTCACAGAATGAAATCAACAATAGATTTCCCGTTGGCCATATGGGCCGAAAAGAAATTACCACTCCAACAATGCCTACTATAATGGCAGATTCTGGAGCATTTCGTTCAACTGCTCCTGATATGATAAAATATGTATCTGCTAACTTGGGTTTGATTCATACTAAACTAGATGCTGCGATCCAGTTACAACATTTAATACGACATTCTTCCATAAGTGTAAATCCAATGAATTATAGTGAATTCAGAGGATTAGGATGGCGTGTACTTACTAATTTTGGAGCGGAGACCTTAGCTCATACTGGATCTATCAATGGTTGGAATGCTTTTGTAGGCTTTACCCCTACAAAACAAGATGGTGTTGTATTGTTGTGTAGTTGTGATTCTGGAGACGCCGATATGGGTAGCGTTGGTTTTGTATTATTGCATCTAACAGGAACTGAAAATCTGACTGCAAAGACAGAGCCGAGCCTTCATACAACCGCAGGTCTTACTTAAAATCAAGCCCAGATACTGTGTGAAGCTCAGTGGTATTCCAGTCATAGAATTTTATTCTTGAAGTAATCGCTGCATTTGCCGTAAGTCATCGTTGTATCTTCTATTGAAACTGGAATGCTGTTAGATCACAGTCAGTCTGGCGAGTCCAGTGCTCTTGCTCATTGAATAGATAACGCTGATCTTATCGTAATGATTATGAATGGATTGGACACCTCTTCATGTTTAACTCTCCGAGACTTGCGAATATTTTGCTCGCAGTAAAATAATAACCTACAGTTTAGTAAGACAAGCTTACTAAATAAAGGGTAAAGAAAGTTACGACTGCATAGTGTGTTTATGTCTGGTTCTTACTCGTCTAGACATATGTAGGAGTAAGTTACTCCCAGAAAAATAAGAAGATATCTTTATTTTAGCTGACCCTTATTTTTTCATAGTCCTTCACTTTTCAAATAGCAAAAATTTTTTCGACTTCTGAAATCGTTAAGACGCCATTCGTTATCCTGGGTGCCTCTGGATTTTCTTTAAAATCATCTTTTACTAGAAGCACTTGAAGGAGAAGTCGTACTTGTATTCAATGCACTTGTATTTGATCCTATAGTAGCAATAGTAGCAAAGGAATGTGAAAGACCAGAATGAGCCTCAAGCCACGCAAACATATCCTGTAAGACATATTCTTCTATTGGACCTATTGAAGCTATCCATTCACTGGAAGGAAAAACATATGTCCAAGGTCTGGATAGGTAATAATTAGGTGATCAGGGTAATTCACTTCTGTTAATTTTTGTTGCAAAAGCAACCCTTGTTCAAGAGAGGGGTAGGCTTGAGCTGATCTTCAATATTTATAAGATTATCATTATTTATGTTGTATTTAGGTTGTAGCTGGGTCGTCTTATTATGATCATCAGTAACATTAGTTTGGGTAAGAAGAAGATGAGTAAGGTTGCCACCAACCAAACGTTGAAAAATGGGATCCTCTTCTCTGACCAGCGAAAACTCCCCCAATTTTTTTATCGTCAGCTATTTTTGCAAGGGCTTCAAGACTTGGACGAACCATATGCTCCCAAAGGAACTCACGTTTTCGATCAATCTAACCATGATAAAAAATCAACCAAACAGACGAAACAAGAGTTGTATCACATCCTATCGTCATTGAGTATAGTTTCAGGTTGTTAACGAGAAGCTTTAAATTCTAGATCACTTATTTGTGTTGCCAATGAATACCCGAAAAAACTTCAACTTTGTACCAATATCGGCTATCGTTACAGCGATAATACTTGTATCTACGAGCACAATAACAAATGTTAATGCAGCTGTATCAGGAGCAAATGTAGTAAAAGTTGGAGGAGGAAATGCTACCGCACCATTAACTAGCTTCACACCACAACAGGTAGAAATTAAAGTAGGCCAAAGTGTGATGTGGTATAATCCAACACTTGTAGGAGAACCACATACTGTTTCATTCGTATTGGACAATAAATCCAATACAAACTTTGCTATACCATTTGCTGTGCCAAGTTCCACAAAATTTATGGTTTTACCTCCTGGTTCTAATGGTCAACCCACCGTGGGAGGACCTCCTATGAATGGAATGAATACTATAATAGGCATAAATGGAAGAGTCTACAATCCAGTATCAATTGATTCGTCAGGTAATGTGAAAGTTATGAGTCAAAATGCAAATTACAATATGACAGGCAGTGAAAAGTACGTTAACTCAGGTCTTTTACTTCCAAAAGGCAAAGGACAAGAGTTTCCTGGCTCTTCAAACACATTTACAGTCACATTCCAAAAAGCAGGAACGTACAACTACTTGTGCATTGTCCATCCCTGGATGGTAGGAAAGGTAATAGTAAAGTAGATGCAGCTGACCGTTCCACACATTACTTTTTTTAATGTTTATATCCGCTTCAAGGCTAAATAAAGACCAGAATACGTTACCGTGAATAATTTCTTAGCGACTTTTCAATCTAATGTTTCGGTGTGCTGAGTGCTAGTGCTTGTTACTTGTCCTCCATTGATGGCGTCAGCACACAAACTAGGATTCTTAGGAGAGCAAGCTGCGTGTGCTGACTGGACTGTCAAGGTCATAACATGTGTCGTAGTGAAAACAACTGTAATTATAGCAACAATAGCCACTATTGAGAATTTTTCTTACACAACCACATGGACAAATCATATATCTTCGATTGTAATATATTTTATCGCCATTTCTGTAATTCTTCCTTAGAAACGAAGGCCGCACCGCAGCGGTGGAGATGGATCTAGTCCATCTCAGTCAACTACGTTGAGTTG
>DAOM01000326.1 GCA_002501855.1 Candidatus Nitrosopolaris nunavutensis | reverse complement strand
TTATACGGTGGATTCGGATCATCTACACAATAGTAGACGGTATTCTTTCCGTTCAAATTTTCTGTCTTTTTTGATCTCTTGAAGGTCTCAATGTAAAACTTATTGGTAGTGGCATCAAAGTAATACCATGTTGGATGAATGTTTGGATCTCCTTTATTGTCAATCGTGCCAATATGGATATTGAGTTTGCTATTGCCCAAAAAGTTCTTTATTTCTTCCACAGTCAATTGTGGGCCAAAACCTGGACTGGCATTCAGAATTCTCATATTATTAGATGTAATACGGAAAACATTCGTATATTTGTGATCATAACTGGACGAAGCTGCTCAAATTTCCCATTTCTCCATGTCACGACTATATTCTATACATGCATTATTTTTTTTATCAATTGCATCAAAAGCTTCTGCCTAGCGCCGCCGCTCCGTGAGTTCATGGCCAGTTGAATCGTTGTGCTTTTTAGCCATTTGTATATCAATGAACTCCTTGTTGCATGGGAGGCAATGATATGTTACTCTCATGTCAGAAATGATGCAGCAAACTAACAAAAAGTTTATGTGTCCATACTTGATAGCATTTTAAGAAAAGGATCGCGAATATTCAAGGAAACTACAGATGTTATTACTTTGTATCTTGCAGGAAGAAACTAGGTTTTTTAGTTTATATAGTAAGGATTAATCCTTAACCAATCTGTGTCAAGAAGAAATAATAGAGTAGGATTCCTCTTTATTCACACACTCTGTGATCTTGATAATTTGATAATTAGTTGATTGATCATTTTCTGTTGCTGGAGTATTAGGGCCATAAATAGTGATTCAGTCGAGTAGTTGGCACCTTTGGCAATAGCTGCATCACCAGATTTCCTACACTCATTCAACATTTCGTGAAACAGAATTCTATTTTCTTCACGTAATGCATATTCAAAACCTTTCCATGATTCAATCTCTTTGGTAAGAAAATCTTCCTTATTCTTCTCCGTGACCATGTGCTGACGTTATTTGTTTCTCTTCGATTTAAGAATTGAAACACTAATGAGGGAGAGGGGAGCTGTGCCTGTTTTAACCTCACAACTCTTTCTTGTCTATTTAATCGTGTTTTTAACACAAAAAACTATTGATTATTTGAAAGGATCTGTTAACCGTTTAGACTTAGTCTTTCAAAACTGCGAAGGGATAGTGGATTTAAGAGGCTCTATGTTTAATAGTATGGTACCGTATATTCTGAACTAACACGTACGATACTGAGTAGTTGGATGATGGGACAAGAAGGTGATAGTCAGTCGAAATGACAAATACTGTTATTATAAACAATCTGGATGAAGCTGTACAATACTTTATCCAAAAGAAGACAAAAGAAAATGTAGAGTTGTGTAAGATAGAGCCTCATTATCACAACCACGGCCTAACCGGTGAGCCAATATATTACATTTTAGAAAGTATAGTCGTTCGTTGCTAAGAAAAGAAAAAGAAGTTTAAGGTCCGCTTCACTTTGTCGTCGAAGTTGTCGTTGGTGGTGTAACTGGATCTAGAGGATAAGCCACACACTCTTTTCCATCAGATATTCCAAAATTCCCTTTCGCCCCATCCAAATGGTGCATCTCAACATATTTCATCAAATTTTTGCAATATGAAATATTAGCTTTTGTAATTTCAGTAATAAATCTCAATCTTGTAGCTCTAGTAGCTTTTGATTCCAACATTGCTTTCTTTATTGCTTCAAATGCAAAAGGTACGACTGATAATGATCTAACGTCTGCAAAATAATCACATCTTCTATTTGCATTTTGAAGAAGATGCAGATATGTGTTAATTATAACTTCAGTGTTATTTAATAACTCGATCCTCCCGGAATTATTATACATATTTGCATCCGAAATTGTTAATTGTCTTCACAAAACAACAATAACGATATTCATCATTTAAAGATCCTTTGATGGATTTGACAGGTTTTTTTAGAAATATTGCAGTCATGATGCCAATTCTTTCTTTATTTTTTTTACTAAATCATCTAAAGCTAGGGGCTTTGAAATGAAGTATTTAGCATGACGCAACATCTCAGGAGGTGGAGTCCTTAGGCCCTCATCATATACTTCAGATGCTGTCAGAAAACATACTTTTACCTTGTTATCTAACTTCCTTATTTCTTTATACAATTCGTACCCATTCATTTTAGGCATATTAATATCAAGTATAGACAAAGAGTAGAAATTAGGCTTAAAATTTGAGAGTGCTAATACAGGATCATTAAACGCATCAACTTTGAATCCTTCATCTTCCAGACCCATCTTGAAAACGGAGGTATTATCAGGCTCGTTATCTACAAGCAATATTTTACTGTTATTCATGATGATTACCGTTATGTGATAATACAGTGATTATTAATACGGTTATTCTTGTTCTCAAGAGGCTATCTCTTCCTTTACTTTGTTTACAAAATCATCTATTTCAATGGGTTTTGAAATAAAGCATTTTACATTCTCTTTTCCATATGCTGACGGCATTGAGAAGGAGGACTGAAACCTCTTTTTCAGCTCTTCATAGTAAATCTCATATGCTGTGATAAAGCATACTTTTACTTTATCATCTATCTTTATTATTTCTGTATATAATTCAAAGCCATTCATATTTGGCATTTTGTAGTCAAGGAGGATCAGATCATAGGAACCTTTCTTGAACTCTGACAATGCTAAAAGAGGATCGTTGAAGACATCAACTTTGAAGCCATTATCTTCTAACGCCATGCTGAAGACCATCGTAAGATCAGGTTCATCATCTACGAGTAATATTTTCTTAGTATTCACGATTGTTGTCGTCACTCCCTTCAAGGCTTGGTGGCGGCTCCTTCTGCAGTTCCTGCTGTTGTCTCTCCTTCCGTAGGTCTAAGTAATGGCAGGCTAAATGTAAAGGTAGCTCCTCTACCATTTGCATCAGAATGGTTATTTCCAGCCCAAATCTTACCCCCGTGAGCTTCCACAATGCTCTTTGAAATGAATAATCCTAGTCCGGTACCTGATTCAGATTTTGCGACAAACTTTGAAAATAACCTAGGGATTATTTCAGGATCTATGCCTTGACCTGTGTCCTTTATAGTAACTAAAGCCTTACTATCCTTTATTTCTCCTTTAACTGTTATGGTACCTTCCTTGGTGAATTTAATGGCATTACTTAAGAGGTTAGAAATGACCTGACTTAAACGGTTCTTATCCGCTTCTACATAGATAATCTCATTTAGTTGTTCATGTAATAACTTAACGCGGCCCTTAGATTTTTCAAGCTCACTTCTGTAGTCTTCTACGACATCTGATATTACGTCATTTAGGTTGAACCTCTCTAGGTTGAGTCTTAATGATTGGCTTTCAATTCTAGTAACATCTAATATATCGTTAGTAAGTCTTTGAAGTCTAGTAGCATTTCTGGATATTGCTTGTATCATTTCTTCTCGTTTTTCAGGATGTCGTTGTATTAGTTTAGAATATCCTAGGATAGCCTGAGTGGGTGTTTTCATTTCGTGACTTGCTATATTGATAAACTCTCTTTGCATTTTATCATGAACTTTTAATTGCTCATTAGCTAATGCCAGTTCTGCAGTTCTAGCACCTACAGTATTTTCTAATCTTCTATTCCA
>DAOM01000245.1:2017-3274 GCA_002501855.1 Candidatus Nitrosopolaris nunavutensis | reverse complement strand
ACTGTTGGTATTGTACACTGATCTGCTAACAAGAGAACAACAAGTAGAAGCAATTTATAAAATAACACACAAGGATATGCGCTTTTACATCTATACGAGCAGCTAAATGGAAATGATACTCTGGCCTTTTCATTTTATTCAGTCAATGATTTATGTCTTGCTTGCCTCGTTTCGCCTTCCTTCAAGCTTATTTTGAATTTCGATATCTTGATTCAATCTCCGTTCTATAAGTTCGATAAATTCGTTTACAGAAAGATGTCCTTCTTTTTCTAATTTAGAAGTCAAGGTCATATTTCCAATACAACTAAGCGACTCAACAATTTTCTTTTGAAAGGATCCTAGAATGTTATGTTCATTTAGCCTCGAATATCTTTGATACTCTTTTTCGACAACCTCAGGATGAAAACCATGCTGAGCAATTATATCAACAGGCTTCTTTCCATCTTTCAATTCTGTATATAGCGTTTTTAATCCATCCTCATCAAGATCTCGAATATTGAGGAATCGGTAATGATGGTTATAATTATAGATGTCAGGTGTGGCTCTTCGTCGTCCATCCTGAGGGATAATGATCGTCTCATCCTTGCTCTCAGAAACCTGTCCTCTTCTCCTGCTTTGACTTCCGATCTGAAGTCCATTGGCTTTTAGCTTACTTTTTTCCTTCCAAACATTGCCTGGAGTTGTCCCGACGGCTTTTGCAATTTCGTGTGCACTGTAGTCCTTATCATGTGTTAGCATATCTCGGATTATCTTTCTTTTGCTCGTAGACCTTTCAGGTAAATTTGATAGACCTGTTCCGATAGGGTTGGTATTAGGCATGATACTGATATGGTAGGGTAAGGTATGTTATATCCTTTACTTTCTGCTCAGTTTATCCTCAACAGTGTCTAAATTAAACAATATGCTTCTATCTGCCACATCTTACTTTACTTTACTTTACTCTAATGGTACTGGCAGAGACCAGGTAGTCATCCTGCTGCAATGTTCTAATCTTAAATCCTCGTCTGTGAGATAAGAGCCTTAGACCTGGGCTCAAACCAAGCACGACAGTAGAAGTACGAGAGCAGCCCCCCAATCAAAGTCATGGGCATATTAATATGGTCGAGATTCTAACCTCCAGATCCTCATAGGTAGTGCAACTAACGGTCCTGTTAGGGTCGCGTCGCAGGGGCTTCTATGAATCCAGCCTGCTCTTTGGCGCCTGCTTTGCTTGCAAGAGTATTAAGTAATTTGTGGTCTGCTGGATACGTTACTGAC
>DAOM01000245.1:0-1677 GCA_002501855.1 Candidatus Nitrosopolaris nunavutensis | reverse complement strand
GAAGAAGAATTCGCAGTTGTCTAGATAAATCGTGGTATGAGAAATTGTTACTTTATTTTGTTATGCCTTCCAGATTTTAATTTAGTACGAATTTCTTAAATAAACAGTGCACAAGCTTTACATTTAGGGGAGTAGATCTGATATCCTGACCAAAACGAAAAATGATAGGAACGCTACTTATTTCATTAACATTATTGGTAATTATTTCGCTATTCATATTCAACCAATATGACCCTAACTTGTTTAGCGTATATGCACAAGGTAATACCAATCCTTTAGGCAATGCTTTATCACACATTTTTGGAAACATTACCAAGGCTTTCAACGGTTTAACTAGACAATCAGAATATACCGTTAGTTTGGACGGAAAACAAATTTTTCCAAACATCACTCTAAAGGAAAACATAGTTGGTAAATATCAGCCATCGACATACGATATCAGGGACTTGAGATATAATCTCCTAGGTTTTAACGTAACTGCTCACGATATAAAAATTCATGTCAATCCTTCTCGAATAGACACAACAAAGACAAGAGTTGACATACCATTAATGCTAGCAAGAAATGTAACGGTCACAAATGGAGTAATTAATCTGAATTATAATCAAGTCGACTTAGGATCAATCTACGGCATCTATGATAAAACAACAGATAAAATTATGGTTCATATCCCGCTTGCAGTAGCATCGAAGTACTTGCACTTGTAGATAACGAGCTATAATATAATAATTGAGCGTAAGTGAGTGTGAATGCATCGAAATGTTATCCATCCGAATGTATAGCTCACTATTAGCTTAATTCAAGATAGCTAAAATCACATTCCGAGTAATCTCATAATCTGCTCCTTATGCAAAGATATGGGTGACTTAACGAACTACTATATTTTGTGCATTGAGGACCCTTCCTATCTTAGATCATTAATCGCGATAACTCTCTTGCTGGACTCTTGGGATGCTATTGCTCAACCATCCAGCCTGAAAGATCTATTTTCTTTCAGCATAACCTTCAGCGATTTCTTTTTTTATTTTCACATTGTTTTCTGTCGTAATCTGTGTGATCATATTGAGCGATTATTGTCTCTCAAATCCAAAGTGCGGCAATAATTACAAGATTTCAATCTGAGTCTGCCGAAGCCATTATAGGAACAAGTATGGGAGTCATCCTTTACATTCAAAGAAAAGAATTTGCCGTTTTCAAGAGACTCGTAATAGGAGTGAATTATCTTACCCTAGCAGTTGCTCATCATACCGATTAACTCCACTTACTCTAGTTCGCTGATCATCTCTTTCCATCGATAGTACAGAAATACAATCCAGATAAGCTCGATTACTATAGAGCCAATGTGAACAATTTGCTCATATCACCTTCGGAAGCAAAGATCAGCAGCAACTGAAGTTTATGGAACAATTATCACTAAATAATTGTGAACGTAGTATAACTCAAACTACTATACGGATTTAGCACAAAAGAGAAATTGAGTCAAATACAGAACTAATATTCCATCAAATAGAGTTTGTAAAGCTGTCCTGTCTGTCTACTGGTATACTTCCAATCTTGAATGTGATCCTTTAATTCTCTAAATCTAGTTTTGAGAGCTGGATGAATCACGTTATAAACATCTTCCCCTATTGTAACCCTATCAGGATCGGTGATTGAAGTTATTTTTGCAGCTATGCT
>DAOM01000107.1 GCA_002501855.1 Candidatus Nitrosopolaris nunavutensis | reverse complement strand
TGAATTTCTTGCTCCGATAATGCACGCTTCCTACGATTGAATATAGGGTCGGCAATGCATAATCGCCGACTGATGGGTTCACTTATTGGTTTCTATCCCTTCTTTAAGCACATTCCGTATGGCTCCGAGGCTTTTACTCGACTTCATGAATGGAAGAACATTCATTAGTACTGCGACTTGATCACTCAGTGTCGCTAACGTATTCTTGTTTGATTCCTCCGTTTGTCTCAGTCTTTGATTTTCTTGTTCTAGTATTTCCACTTTTGCTTGAGTGTCGGCGCCTTTACGCTCTAAAGCAGGAAAATCTAGAAATGTTAAGTGCGACTCGACCTTGCTAAACATTTCTGCTATTTGTTTGTCAGTCTTGGTGTAGTAAGTGCTTCCTTTATGCCCAATAAAATACTCACTAAAGTCTCCAAATCCCAAATCACTGATTGTAGACTTGACATAGCGTCTAAAAGAATGGAGCGTAATTCGTCTACGTTCTTTATGTATCAACCGGCTATTGGGATTTGGCACATATTCTTCTTTAATGTTCATATCAATCCTAGCAAGGGTTTTACCAAAATCCGCGGATAAGTGATTGTATATGTTCTTTGGATTGGGTTTGGTCTGGCGAACGGCAAAAATCAAATCATTTTCGTTCTTGGCCGGTGTCCTGTACTCATTAACAGCCAAATGTTTACGTGCATTATAATAGCATACTCGTCTTGATCGATATTTGTATTCTATTAATGCCTCAATTTGCTTCGAGGCTTCCTCCGTGAGCCAAATGATTCTCTCTGTTCTCGTCTTTGTAAAACCGCCCCGTAGTATGATTTTGCGCGATTTAGAGTCAAAATCCTTGATTCTGACTGACAAAGCCTCTACGGCCCGCATTCCGGTGGCTGCTAGTAATATAACATAAGTCTTTAGTCTAATTTGGGAGCATGAATTAATGATATTACAAACGTCGTCCTTAGACAAGGCTTGCTTGTGTCTGCGAACAGTCCTGGGAAATTTGACTTTGAATTTTAATTTTGCGTTTGAGATATTAACATCATGATACTCGAACAAATTTTTTGTCGTTATGATTTGTTGATTCAGTGTCAGGGGCGATAATGTATGTGAATATTGCAAGTAATCAATAAATTGATTCAATACTTTATACGGGTCTATGCGATTAAGCTTAATCTCGTTGATTATTCTGTCAGTATCGAAATTATATTGTTTCAGACAGAAATCATTAAAATTTTTGAGCCTTTGACCATATATTTTGGCGCTAGCGGCATTCATACGAGAAATGGTCTCTAAGAATGTGTCAATACAACCGTACTCCATGAGGGCCATTCTTGTGTTTTATTTATAAATGTAATCATATTCTTACCGTTGTATGCATTAGAAATATATGTATTCTATCCCGATTCTTGCCACGCTTGACGGGAGCAGATACCAGCCTTAACATTTCAGGATGACTATACAGCATGGTAAGACATCCTCATTTCAAAATTAGCGTCAACTGACATCGGGGCTGGATTAGTATCTTTGGTTTGAATCATTAAATCATAAAATTTCTAATCCATTATATAATTATTTTAGTATAGAATCAAGCTCTGAGTACTCTTGGTGGATTGCAGGAGCGGTTAGTTAATTTTTATCATACATGTGTCACAATAACTTTCAATTAGAGCAAGTTCTTCACCCACATTAAATAACGCTTCCCGAGTAGCAGCACGCTAGACAAAGTCTCGCATTGCCATTAGCACTCTTTAGGGATCGCATCGATCTGAAAATCTTCTCCAATTTCATTATCTCACGACGACATAATAAGAAAAATTTATCCGTTATAAACATATGAACTCAATATAGTATTCTTCGAATCATATAGGCTATTATCTCTTTGAACTGACCTCATGTTTTTGTACGGGTAAGAGTTCAATATATGTCCTATAGCGCGTGCATGTTAAAATTCTCATTGTTGTTGTTGCTCGTCACAAATAGAGTACGAGTGGCTAATTACTTTACTTCACTTTTCTTGCGCATATGTCACAATATCTTTCTATGACAGTTACTCCGCCGCCAAAACTGAATAAGGCTTCCTGAGTAGCTAAATTACCACAGCTGGCACAGAATTTTGTTTTGCCAGTCTGACTATCGACAACGAAAGGTCTTAGCGATGTAAAAATTTTTTCTGTTTTCGTTATTTTATTTTCACCTCATGAGAAGCAACAATTCAGTAAATGTGGCTTACTCTTCATCATATAATATTTTTATCATACCAATAAGAACGTACGGAATTGCCATGGCGCACTACCATCCAATACTTTGACAACATATCGCAGTTTAACAGAGGATGTCCGAGCAAATCTTGGAAACATCACGACTTGGACCATATGACTCTAGAAGTGGACCTTTAATACTACTAAATATCGTTATCGTGAATCCTCAAGCATTAGATGTGACTCACGAAGTGTTATGTTGATCACATCTAATCTTCTCCTAAATCCATCTTAAATATTTAAGTTGGATATCCTAGCTATGCTAGACGGGAGAAATTCAGCGAATTTGCTACCAAGCAGGAATTGATACTTTAACAATGATAAAGTTTTTAGGATCTAATTTCAGGTTATCTTAAAAAGAAAAAAGAGGTTTATTCTATGTGGAATCCTAATTCATTTAATTGATGTTGATGTTGGCAGTGTTGCTTCCGGAGTTTATG
Organism: Candidatus Nitrosopolaris nunavutensis; assembly: GCA_002501855.1. Lineage (GTDB taxonomy): Archaea > Thermoproteota > Nitrososphaeria > Nitrososphaerales > Nitrososphaeraceae > Nitrosopolaris > Nitrosopolaris nunavutensis. Next base: position 7,487 of record DAOM01000107.1, on the reverse strand, counting down.
CACGTACTACCGCCTGAACAATGATTTTCTTGTGCTATTGATTGATCTATTTTTGCGTAATCGGAATTGCTACTACTATGATGGTTGCCGACATGAATATTCGCATTGTTACTTCCGGAGTTTATGCACGTACTACCGCCTGAACAATCATTTACTTGTGCTAATGACTGGCCCAAATCGATATGGTTGAACCAACCTTGGTGCAAATGAATATTCGCTTGGCTGTTTCCAGAGTTGAAGCACTGCGTACCTTGGTCCACGCATTGATTTATCTGTGCTAATAGTTGATGCAAATTCACATTGAGATGAGCAGGACGCCAATTTAACGCATATGCTGATGGAACAAAAGAGTTCGTCATAGTTGGAAACATGAATGCGCCTAGTCCAAACGTTAATGCTACTGCTACAGTAATAATCTGCTTGTCTCTTTGTGATGGTTTGTTTGACATATCAACATAAGATTTGAATGAGTAATTATAAAGGAATTAAGAATGTATCTACAATATTCTTCTTCTTCAGGGCTACTACACAATGTTTTTATACAAAGTATCTGGAATTCAAAAGATTCCGATTAATAATTTTGCATTCAGGTTCACCCTCCTCCCTAATGACAACATTTTTTGGAACCAATGTCTTTTTTTGCTTTGGCAACAACACCGGATCGGCATCTACACCACTACGGCGAATTAACTTGAATAGAGATGGCGAGCGCGACGGCACACATCATAATTAAGAAAAGAAAATTCCTGCATGTTGATTGAGATGCGATGACTTAAAGATATAAGAAAAAAACTTTATTATTATTTGAGGTAGGGTAGGTTGAGCACAGTATAGTAGGTCCAACTACTCTTGTGACATCTTGTTTTGAAGGACACTGCTAAGAGGTGTCTTAGCCACATCAACAAATTTCGCATTTACATAACCGAATCTCAAATCTAGAACGGGATGGAATAGCCAGGATCCTTGCTACCAGCAAAAACTAATGCGTTTATTTCCGCTGCGAAATGCTCTGCTGGTAAAATAGAAATATCGTATGAAATTAGAAATATCCTAAGCAGTCGTCTTTACTTCCGTGATCCAATCGCACTTGAGACCAACCTTTTTATGATATTTCTGAACTGCTTCCACAGTTGGGGCTTCAATTAAACAGAAGCATCTGTCAACCTCTGGATTATAGAGTATGTTTAGATGTAGGACTCCGAATTCATCTGTTGGTGCATTCTGGATTTCCTTTAGAGAATCCTCATCAAGACCTTTCATCGAATGAACATCAAGAAACCTTGGCATGGTAACCTTAAGATATTATTTCAATCAATTATTTTAACATATTTACTATACGGCAGAATGCGCGTGATTATGGGCCCAAATATATACGATGAATGAATGTAACTCTGGCCTAAATAAAGCACTAATTATTTTGGTTAGGCTACAAAGTTGGTTATCAAGAATAAGTATTTAAAGAGAGCCTACTCCGGGGATATCCATAATCCTCTGCGTCTGAATCGTTAATAGTCCTCTCAATAATCAACGTAGAATGTGAAAGTGACCAGAATGGCAAGTACAGCTATGGATCTCCAAACTATATCGTAGTTTTAGGGTTGAAGTGCCATGCGATACCTTCAGCGCAGGTATACGATGCATACCTCTTGTATACTGTAGATTGGACATTCAGCCTAATCTAATAAGCCTTAATCACGATGATGAACAGATAATTTGTATAATTTGTAAACCATCTAGTTTATCAATTAGATTTGTCCCATAATACATATGAACAACAACAGTGAAACTAATTCTGAGAGATTTGACACGAACGAGAACCAAAGAATCGAAACAATAAGTAGGAACGAGTCTCTGAATTCTTTCGGCAATTATGGAAAGAATAGACGTATCAGGATAGTGGGTGTCGGCGGCAGTACGCGAGAAGGTTCGTTTAGTACTTTAGCAGTAAAAATGGTGTTAGATTTATCAAAAAATAACTATGGCGCTGAAACAAATCTGGTTGATTTACGTCAAACAAAGCTTCCTATCTATAACCCAGATGATAGTTCTCACAACAATATTCAAAAGATGGGACATCTCCTTAAGTGGGCTGATTCGTTTGTACTCGCATCTCCAGATTATCATGGGTCCATGTCTGGCATTATGAAAAACTTTCTCGACCATTTCTGGGAAGAGTTTGCTGGCAAAACCTTTGGTTACATTTGTGCATCTCATGAGAAGGGCTTAACCGTAATGGATCAAATGCGAACAGCAGTACGTCAGTGCTATGGATGGAGTATGCCTTATGGAGTTTCTATAAACGGAGAGGAAGATTTTAATGATAAAGCAGAAATCATCAATAACTCATTAGACAGACGATTAAAGATGCTTGCACGAGATCTAGTTGTATATGGAAGTTTGATTAGAGGACAATTTCTACAAGACATCACGGATGATGACATATCAGATACCTTCGCAGCAAGGTACAGATCATTATTAATCAACCAAAAACCCTTGATTCCAAACTCATAGCTGATTTAGCGGTTAGAATGTTAGTGCCTTCTCCCGAAGACTTGTGGATTATCGTATACACCTCGAACTTCGGTATTGAGGTACCCGCGTATTTTACTTAGCTACTCGGCAAGTACTTTGACTAATATTTGAGAATAGACGCTGGGAAATTTGTAAGTTCTAGAAGTTCTCACATATCTGCACCGAGGAAGTTCCAAGGTTCAAAGCATTTTTCCGTTATCACTTAATGAGATAATATGATAGGTCACACACGATATAGCCGCTTCGTGACTTTTGCTATTCATTATCAATTCGCCCTTTGAAGTCTCTCATGACATGCGGACGCCGGTTTTCGTATATCACAATCGAGTTATCTGCAGGATCACGAAATGTTAAGCAAGGGCCAACTGGGATCTCCAAGCTTTTCTCTTCTCTCAACCCTCTTGCTCGAAGCTCAGATGACGCTTTATCTAAATTGTCAACTCGATAAATCAACATCAAATCCTTTCTTTCTATATGGTCAGCAAGTAGAATGTATGGTTCTTTATCAGAAAGCCTAATGCATGCAACCCAAACTCCGTATGCATGTATTTTCCACAATAATTCACCTTCTAGCACCTTTGTATAGTATCTGATGGATTCCTGGATATTTGGAGCTGGAACATAAAGAAAATCAAGTGATTCGAACATTGTGGTCATGACGAATTAATTGTCATACACCCACACACAAACAAAATTCATACATTTCATGGTCTGTGATTATCTATAAGTGAAAAAGTATTTCCGTATGTGAAAATCCTAGCGGCTTCAGAGATAAAGTCATGAGGAAATCCCAGCTGGATCTTGCTTTTCTCATCTAATCTTCTCAATTGGTCTGCGGTTAGTTCAAAATCCAAGCATGCCGAGTTGTCTTTTATTTGAGCTTCAGTTCTAGCTCCTATGATAGGTATTATGATGCCTCTGTCGTGTTGTTGTCGTATCCAATTTAAGGCTATTTGTGAAGGAGTCCTATTCATTTCATTTGCTATTGTTTGAACTTCTGTTGCAATAGAAATAGTTCTCTCATTTAGATATGAAGCACTCATTGGATTATTGACATTGAATCTTTTTTGCTCCTTGCTATCCTGCTTGATATACTTTCCTGAAAGAACCCCGCCACCCAACGGAGACCATGCTGTTACTCCAATATCCAAAGCACGGGCCATCGGCAATAATTCTCTTTCAGCAGATCTTTCAATCAAGCTGTACATTATCTGAATTCCTATGAAAGATGACCAACCACGCAGATCTGCAATAGCATTTGCATGTGAAACAACCCACGCCGGGACATCAGATATGCCTATATAAAGAACTTTTCCAGACCTTATCAAATCATCTAACGATCTCACAAGTTCTTCAATCGGAGTCAGAGGATCCCATATATGCACCCAAAGGAGATCTATGTAGCGAGTGTTTAACCGTTTAAGACTTGCTTCGAGAGATTGAACCAGATTCTTACGATGGTTTCCACTTGCATTAGGATCATTTGGATTTGTTGTGAGGGTGTATTTTGTGGCTAGAACAAACTTCTCTCGTTCAGCAGAGACGAATTCACCAACATATTTCTCACTAGTGCCATTTTGGTAGACATTTGCAGTATCAATAAAATTTCCACCCTCACTCACAAATAAGTCAAATATTTTCTTGGCTTCTTCCTTAGAAGCTCCGGGTAACATCGAGCCCCAGTCTTCTCCAAATGTCATAGCCCCTAGACATAGCTCAGAAACCCGAAGCCCACTTTTTCCAAGTAGTTTGTATCTCATAAACAATAATCATAAGACGTTGTGTCCTTTATAAGAAATAAGGCTTAAATTATACAAATTGTTTGTTCATCATTACAAATACCTCTTACAAATGGCCTTCTTTTCTTTCTTTGATTACGAACTTACAGACTAGGTCGCCTTTTGCAGCTCTATGAGTGGTTTCTATATCAGCTCCAAGAAGTTTTTCAAACAATTCTGTTTCAGTGGAACATGCTTCCCAATGGTTTTCAGCTATGTGTATAATTGGACAGTTGTATTCTAAGAGAACATGTTTTCCGTAATTCTTCGGTTCCCTCTTCGATTCAGCCATATATCCTTCTTCATCTCTAATTTTGGCTAATTCTTTGACCATTTTATCATATTCCAAGTTCCTGAGACGTTTATAATATTGATCGAAAAGTTCACTCTGGCGTTCACGTAGAACCTTCTCAACAGCTGCCTTGCCCATATTTCTTTCAATGAAATCAAGAGCATGTGTTGCAATGGCACTATATGATTTTGGGAAAATGGTTTTGCTTTGGCTCGTTAGTTGATACGTCATTCTTGGCCTGCCGACATGCCCGGTGGTTTCTAAACTCTCTACCAAACCCCTCTCTTGTAAAAGTGCAAGATGTTTATGAACCGCCATTCTAGATATTTTCATAGCTTTAGCTAGTTCTTCCAACCCAGCGTGTTGCATAACCTTAAGATAATATAGCAGCCTCTTCTTCGGTTCGCTAAATCCATTAGCAATATTTTCTAAATTTTTCGAAATAGCCAATTGTACAACAAATAGACTAACTCATTCATATACCATTTGATTTACAAACCATAAAACTAAATAAATTAAACCACGTTGAATTTATTAAATGCAGACTGCATTCAGTTCACTCGTAAACGATTACTCTTATTATCTCCCGCTTTCAACCTATTCATGTAATTATCTCACACGCAAGGCTCTTTTAGATCCTGTCCCCATCTTTTTGTGCAATGATTTTATAGGAAATATATTGCTATTACGGCATGGTGATCGGAATCCATCCACAAATATGGTTTCTTAGGTAAGAAGGCATCTGGTGGATTCACAAACCCAAAGAGACGTTTTTGCTACCTTTCGGCGATATTTAGGGCAGCATTCAAATTCTTCCTGTGGATCGTAGCCACGACGTCATTAGAGCTAGATCTGGCACATTCATTAGAGAAGGAAGTTAGAGAGATGCTATGTAATTACTATAGATGTATGTGCCTTAAGATGCTAATAGTTGATGAAATGCAAGAACATATGAGGAAGGTCCCTAATACCAGAATTATTAGGTTGAAGCTATGATTAATGCTAACAACATAGAATATCCCTGCGGTTGTAGATTGAGTTATGTCGGATCGATTCAGGGAGATGTGCTAATTAATAGAGTAACCTCTTTGAAGCTTTGTGACAAACATAAGAAAGTAAGGAAGCAAGAAGCCTAAATGTCCTAAATGCGAACAAGGTAGTTTCGGCTTTACTTGAATTGGCCAACACTAACATCTACATTAATCATAACTATGTGTTAGTAAATTATCTAGATATCACTAGATGAGAAGGATCTCGATAGTATGATTAGAAATAGACATACCAGAAAGAGAGGTGCAAAAAGTGAATCTACTACACTTAAAACCACGAATTGGTATAGGTATATTTGCAATGTATCTGAGATATGAGTTACTGCTATATTTGTAAGAACGAAATCAAGAATTGAAGCAACCAACGTAACAATAAATAGTAACAGCATTTTTTTCCTAGTATCCTTGAATACGCTATCACGAGCTAAATTCCTTAAGGATTCTACCAGCAGATATCCATTTTGCTCTTTTGCCACCACATATTGGACCATCCAGGCACTAAACAAGAAAGAAGTCAGTGTAGAGAGCAAGATGATGACAACACCAGTTGGAATAATATTTATGATGTCGTAGTAAGTTGCAATCTTAAAAGTGTATAGCGAAAATGGATCTGATTTTAGACTGTATGTCTCACGTAGTTGGCTCTCATAACCGCCAATAAAAAAAAGTACCAAGGAATAGATCGAATAAATTGTGAAGAGCTCTAAAACTCCTATACCATGATAGTTGTTCTTAGGTGCCCCTAGGCTGATGCATCTCTTTGATAAATCTAATTGAAAATAAATAATCATGAAGGTAGCGAAAAATATGCCAAAAAGTAGTACATCGGGTAAAAAGACTTTGTTGCCGTTGCTGTAGTAGAGTTCTCTGGTGAAAACAACCTCGACTACAATCGATATTACTGAACCAACTAAAGGTAACAAGAAAAGGATGGGATTTTTAGAAAGCACAAATAGACCTTGTTTAAAAAATGTGATATGAGAAGTCATATGGTAATTATCTTTCGTTTAGGAGTTTAATAATTATCTGGGTCTTCCTTGATAGATGAGAGTTATTTAATTGATTTCAAACAATATTACTTTTCGTAATCTGATGTCTTCGGAAACGGCCGTAACCAGTATTGTTCCTACTCAGATACCCTCTGAAGTAAACTCGCGAGTTCGTTTGGTAGTGTAACCATTGCATCATGCCCTGTCTTAAGGTAATAATAATCCCAGGCATATGACTTTGCTCCCCAGGCCATAAAATGAAAATCCTTGAAATCTGTCATGCAATATAAGTTTTAGGTAAATTCCTTCCTTCTATATTTTGCTACAACGGTTGGTCATGTGTGTGCCAAGGCGTAGGACATAGACGAGTATCCATCCAAGCAATATCTTGTTGGTTGGTTAATCCCCGAGCTGTAGCATCATAGGGTGGGACAAGCCGAGCCTTTCCTTGTTCTTTCATGGTCATTGATATCTCTTAGACCGGGTACCAAATCGAAGGCACTCCTGCAATCCTCCGGTATATATGCGTCAAGATAAACTAGATGTTTGATTCTAAGGGGTATCTTTTCTGCTACGCGTCCGATAACCAGACCTCCATAGCTATGGCTACCCCTTAATTGCGGATTCTGTACTATCCGCAGGTTTCGTTGTAATTCTGTTTTGAATTCGACGCGTCATTGATTGAAATTTTTTGGATTACTACTTAATCAGACAAACACATGAACAATGCTTGAGGGATTTCCTAGACAAAATAATAAGGATTATGACATAGACAAAGGAGGACAATTAAATAAATACATATGAAATGTAATCCATCGATAATATACGTACAGTCCGTGCTACCAAT
>DAOM01000020.1:3523-23671 GCA_002501855.1 Candidatus Nitrosopolaris nunavutensis | reverse complement strand
CGTCGGACTGCTAACGCCTCGCAGCACAGAATCGGGCATAGACAGTCGGGTCAACGAGAAGCCAGCCATAGTGATCCACATCGTGCACGTAACGAATTTCCCTAAGATTTGGTTTCAGCTTTTTAATTCTTAGTGACAATAGGAACTCCGCTCGGGCGGTGATGCCGATTCTCTTCGACTGTGTAGTCAACTCTTCACCCCTGGGAAGCAAGAGTCGATAGCTGAATTCGAGGGCATCATTCCTAACGGCGTAAGTTTGCACCATTTTTTTGATGGCCTCGTGGATATCTGAAATTTCTTTTATTTCAATCGTCTCTATGACAGGAAAATCTGCGTAAAAGGATTTAGACGGCTCCAATCAGGCGAAAAATGTTAGCTCTGCAATAAAATTTTTGGGATCATAATGCCTTTTGCTATCTCGATAAGATAAAACTAAGGGAACCTTCTTTTGGATGACCAGAAGGTTTCTCTACCAGCCTTTCTCCACTGGATATAGTCCAGGAGTATCTGCTTGTGATCAAATGCTAGTCGCGTGGAGTCTATATCATTTAGCGACACCCATTGAACTTCAATGGAGTCGTCGTTCGCCCTGGCAACGCCATTGACGACTATTGCTACCCATACTACAGTCAGCACATGTCCCCTTGGATCCCTATTCGGATCTGAATAAACCCCAAGTATTTCTATGGGCTCTATAGTTAACGATGTCTCCTCCCACGTTTCACGTTTGGCCGCATCCTCGACGAGTTCTCCTTCATTTACAAAACCCCCCGGTAACGACAGATGATCCTTGAATGGATCATTTTTCCTCTTAATCAATAAGATATTGGATTCTTGCTGGAGGATAACATCGACTGTAGGCACTGGATTTCGATAGTTCTTCATCGGCTAGGATGATTAACTTAATCAATCAAATTATTTGAGTCTTGTACGTGATGACGATACAGAGTTGTCGATTTTCTCAGGAGTGCCGGAGGCGGGACTCGAGCCCGCGACCTTTCGATTATGAGTCGAACGCTCTGACCAAGCTGAGCTACCCCGGCAAGCTCAGCAGCGTTCAGCATTCACATTTTTTTAAAACATAATATATTCTATTCAAAGATTAAATCGATAGGTGTTAACGTGTGTCCTCTTGTTTGTAATGCGTACGAAGATACAAAAAAACAAGAATGGTTTACACAACCAGTTAAGATGACCGTTACTTTTACGAATGTACACAACAACTTGATGTACACTTCCTACGGATATTCTTCCCTGTCTATTTCCGCTTCCTTGCTTAGATTCGTTTTCGCCAAATCCGATTTGGCAAAACTCCACGCTCATCCTAACCGACAGCTGCCCCATTTATTATTTCTCGAGGTCTTGGAATTTGTCTCCGGTTTTCTTCGATGTGACAATGGAAGATTCGGTCTTTTTAGTCGCTGTCTCTGTTTCTCCTGTGTCATAATCGTTGACATTGGTAGACAATTGCAAATATCTTATCTTCTTGCTCGCCTGTTTGGTTGTCCTGTATGGGTGCTCCCGCTGGATTGAATGGTCCTTTGCTCTAGTAGCGGCCTTACTGCTTTTGTTCTTCTTGCTGGAAGTATTCAAGTTAATACGACTTCTACAAACAAAAACATATTTGTTTAGGTCGAATAATGAGACTTGATAATAGAGTAAAGTATTTTGAATCTCAATAGATGTATGTCTAGATTCGTAGAGCAATTCGGCAACACAATTTCTCAACAATATGTATATCAATCCTAACTAAACCTAAACTAGTCGTGTCCACAGAAAATGAGTTACCGGTTCCAATGCAAGTGAATACAAGAGATCTTCCCTCCAAAGATTCGTGTCCAAAGTCTGGCGAACTTTTTTCTACCATTGTTGGGTATGGTGATGTTAAGAAAATCTTTGGCCTGTCATTCACTTCTCAGAAGCCGGTTCATATATTACTAGTTGGTCCGCCCGCGTCGGCTAAGACACTCTTCATGCTAGAGTGCATGAAGCTAGAGCGGTCCTACTTCACTCTTGGCAGTCACAGTACAAGGTCTGGTATGCTAGAATATTTATTCGAGAAACGACCCAGGTATTTGGTCGTAGACGAAATTGAACATATGGGGATAAAGGACCAGACAGCTCTCTTGAGCTTGATGGAAACTGGCATACTTTCTGAAACGAAATTCCAGAAAACACGAAACACCCAACTCAAAACATGGGTGTTTGCTACGAGCAATGGCACCAAGCGAATGCTAACACCGTTATTATCGAGATTTGTTACCTTGCATTTTAAACAGTATAAATTTGACAACTTTCATGAAGTGGCATCCCACATGCTTGTGCACGAAGGTGTCGGGAGTGAACTAGCCTCTAAGATAGCAAACGCCGTGTGGTGGAAAATGAAATCAAAGGATATTAGGGATTGCCTGAAGATAGGCCGGCTCGCAAAGAGTGAGCAGGACGTAGATTGGATTGTAGACACGTTTAAAAACTATAGATGATCGCAGAATTGATCATACCTCTAAGATTCATCGAGTTCCAAACATTAGAAAGGCGATGACAATCTCAACCGAAGTTCCGCTTATTCACGCAAGCCACGCCCAGTCAGCATTTCAGATATCGCCGGACTTTTTCATCCTGTCTATTTCGTTATCTACAGCCTCTCCCATAGCATCGAGTTCTCCAAGATCCTTGAACTTCTGGTAGGTCAACCTTTCTAGTAATTGCAAAACACTTTTTGCTGAACGATACTGCGGTATCTGCGGATCGTTTATTTCAGCGTACAATCCTATTCCTTGCATGTCATTCAGTTTTGCAAAACCCAAAATTAAGCCGTTGAAACCTGTGATAAGTGATGATGACGGAGTAGGTTCGATTCCTAAATTTTTAATTTGCTCTGTCAATGCCTGAGATGTCGTAGTGACGAACGTCTTCGGTTTTTTCTGTAAATTCCTTTCAGTATGAAATGCACCTAGTGTGTAAATCAGTTGAACAGAATATTTTTTGGCGATATCGATCACATCTTGGCAGAGTTTGTATAACTCCTCGTTTGTTTGCGGTTGCCCCAGACCTCCCCCAAAAACTATTACGTCTTGTGCGTATCGGTACTGCCATCGTTCTTGTTGGAAATCGATGTAACCGCCTCGGTCCATTACATAATTCGGATAACAAGCAGAGACATATCTAAATGGCAATGTTTTGAGATTCTTATTTATAAAATGTATAGCAACGCTGCCGATATCGCCCATATCTTGCATCGCGGCAACGAGTATCGGCTTTTTGATATGTGGTGTCTCAATGTCTGTAAATTCCATGTACGTAGTTTGCTTATCCGGAATAAAAAAGATTGTTAATCATGGGTAAATGCGATAAAGTGATGAACCCTGCACAATGAAACAACGGTTGCGAGCTACAGGTTTAACCCCTCCTAGCTGATCGCTAACACCTCCTCTCCGTTGTCTGTCTTGCTATAGAATTGTGAGTGAGGGTTAGTTCTTTGTATGGGCAGGTTTAGTTGATGACTACATGTAGTATTCGTAATCAAAATCAATTGATCTATCGTGAAAGCCTCGCAACTTATATCTCAGAATGCACTTGTAGATTCATCGAATGACTACTTCAACGCCAGTTCATAGGCTGATGAATGAAAAGCTCGAAAAGATTATAGTGAATAGGACAGCTCAGGAAGCGGCACACAAAATGGGTGATGTGAATACCAGTTCGTTGGTAGTCACTGACCTAACTGACAAGCCAATAGGCATAATAACGGAACGCGATCTGGTAAGAAGAGTGGTTGCTAACGATGCAAACAGTAAAACAGTTCTCATAAAAGATATCATGGCCTCTCCGATTGTCACAATCGATGCAAATTCTTCTGTTGAAGCAGCCGCTGATTTAATGCTTCAGAATAAAGTGCGCCACTTGCTCGTAGTTGAGGATGAAGACGTAAACAAGCCGTTAGGCATTATTACTTCGACTGATTTTGCTAGTTACCTAATGGAAGGAGATGAAGGTAAATAACATCTTCGATAATTCGCGTGTGTCTATCAAATAGTAAGCATTTTTGTAGTGGTTGTTCTAGATTAGGCTATGCTAATATATACTACAAAATCATCGCTGAGAACCTACTGGCTTTTTGATTGTCATTGAAATTAAAGGCAGGAAGGAAGTCGCTGACGTTGGGGCAGCAATCGGCCTAGTATAAAGGAAGGGATTCCTCGATATGAAAGACAAGATATTTCCGCCAATTTAATTAGCTGGATGGTTCGCTAGGGATACAGCTGTCTCGTCTTGTGATGAAGCGTATTGACTGCATACTCCCAGTTGCTGATCGAACATCTTGTCTTCACCATAGTCGTAGATGGGGAAAGTAACTAGGAACCATTCACCATAATTGATACCCGATACAGGGAGCGCTTCATAGGGCCATTTTCATGGTATGGCAAACGGAACATGACTTATTGGAACACCGAATGGATGGTCAGGAGTTATAGTTGGAGTTGGATGGTGAATATTTTGGTTTTTAGAATTATTACTATGAGCTGTATGGGATGCGTTTGAAGTAGCAAGGTTGCTTTTCTTAGTATTGTTATTAGTACCATGAGCATGTGAGGATGGCGTAAGGCTACTATTGCTATTGCCACTACTAATCGTATCTATAGGCAAAGTATGTTGATGACGATTCTTGTTTATGGAATTATTATTATGAGCTGCGTTTGAAGTATTACTGTTATTGTTATTACGAGCATCGTTAGATGACGTGAGGCTATTATAGTTAGTACTACTCGGACTGGTAGCCATAACAGGTAGGGAAGTTACTTTAAACGTTTTTGAAGCTGTTTTGCTCTCATAAGCTGGAGAATATATTTGCGCGATCACTTTATACTTACCTGTTATATCTCTGCTACTAACTTTCCAAGAGTATGAAGCCTTGCCGTTGTTATCCGTAGCGCCTTTGAATTTCTTAAGCAATCCTGATGAACTGCTAATGTTTCCCAAAACCGAACCCCCAGTAATTGCTTTAGTCGAATTTTTATCAACAGCCATAATAGTAACAATTTCTGTATCTCCTGGATGAACAGAACTCTTCCCTATCCGAATTGAGAGTGATATTAATGACACTCGGTGGTTATTATTGTTTACAGGCGAATGTTTAGACAGAAAAGCATGAATAGCATTAGTAGTGCTAGTAGCAGTCGTATTCGCGGCCGCCGAATTAACTCCTCCATTTGTGCTCAATGTTGGTTGTAGAAACTGATGGCTTGGGCCAATCGGAGTAGTACCTGTACCTACACCAGTTACATTTACACTATAATGTGAAGCCAAGGTAGGTTCGTTGCTACATGCGAATTTAGCAGTTATTTTGTTCTGACCTTGTTTAATAGCCGTGTACGCTGGTGAAAGAGTAAAGTTCCATTTCGAATAGTCATTATGTCCGCCCGGTGAGGCGTCATGATATGGACTGATATTATTTGCCTTAACTGACACCTTGCATCCGGAAGTTGTATTACCTGCAGAGGTTCCATAGATTAATAGGTCTTTACCAACTAGAACCTGTTGGCCTTTAGTAGGCAAGGTAATCTTGACGAAGTGTAGGTTAGATTGATATAGTTGGTTGGGTAGTGGTGGCCGTTGTTGCTGATAATGTTGTAATATTGGTGAAGGATTGGGAGAAGCACTAGAATTCTGAGCGTTTGGAAATAATAGTGATTGGCCATACGCCGTATTATCCAAGTTGGCATTATCTACAAGAAGAACAGCTGTAGCGACTGTCCCGACAACGAAAAGCGGTATAAGCATATACGGTTTAATTTTGACTAGTCCATGTCTCATGATATTGATGAAAGTAAAGGTAACAAACGATAAAAGTAAAATGATTCTTGGCAGTAGTAAATTGTTTTATTATAATCCTGTAAACAACAATTATGACAATGCAGACATAACTTTTTTTGCTTCAAAAGCTATTGGTTTTTTCACTTCCTATTCAAGCCACTTAGTCTTCGGCTTGGACGACGTTGATGTACTCGATGGAACTCGATCGAGTCTTATAACAGAACACTCGCGACACTTTCAAGAGTTTGCACCTGATAATCCTATTCATTCGAAGGTGAGACTATCTTTGAACATTTTTTGGACGAAATTGCCAGATCTACTGCATTTTAGATTTTGGCTGGCAGGAGCTTTTTTACCTTTTTGTTCTGTAACACTCGAAGTACTTTCAGCGACTAATAAGCCTCGTTTGCAAAACGGTTAGCTCTGAACAATGGACTTTGGCATACTAGCCGGATTGACAGATAGGATTCATTATAACCTATTCGAATTCCTATTTTTTGTGCAAGGCAAAAATAAGATGACAGTCGGACATTAGATCAGCAAAAACGGTATCGTGGATGAAAACCACAGATTCGGCTGATCATTCCAAAACAAACTAGCACTATCCGATTTACGTAGGCTTATTGCACAAAGATGTAGATATAAGTCTAAAATATATTTCTGTATTTCAGTCGGATTCCTCTATACTAATACATAGCGTAAAGTGCTAAATCTTACGAAATAAAAGATCATTTTCTACATGAATCAAATAGATTCCGAAAACTCCCAAAGCACCTCCTACGACCGCTAGCAGAATATTTTCTGGGATGTTGGTTCTAATTCCAATTCCACGGAAGAGAAGTTGGAAGAACAGGGTAAACAGGATATTAGAAGATGCTATGGTGGAGGTTAGCGAAGCTCCTATCCTGTTGAGCCCTACCACATATAGCAGTGCACCAGCCAGCGGTACCAGAGAGAATAAGGCCAAAAATATCCAATCCTTAACTCCGGGATGTAATGTTGAAGACGGACATAGAATGAGAATCGCGGTCAAGATTAGGCCAGAGATCAAAAGCGAAGCACCAGATACTTCACTGGAACTGTGTCTTTCAACCAACTTGGTCATGAATATTACTCCTGCAGCGAAAGCGATAGCTGAAATTATTGCTTCGAAGTCACCGAATGTCAAAGAAGTCGATAATTGCAAATTCAGCTGTAAAGAACTACTTAAGACAGTAGCTAAGAATCCTGATAGGGCGATGGTAACACCTATAAGCTGCATTTTTCGCAACTTTTCCTTTAGGAAGAACCATGCAAGAATTAATACAACTACAGTCTCTAGTGGCCCAGCTAAAAGACCCTCTTTTGATGCTCCGACTTTGGTCACAGAATCGTACCACAAAAATACTGCCGCTGCCAAGAATATCGAGCCACTAAGCAATAATTTCCATGATTTGAATACGGTCAGTTCCTTGTTTAAAAAAACAGTTCGCGCCATTAGCAGGATTGCGCCCGCGATGGGGATGCTTATGCCTGCCACCAGGAGAGAAGATATACCAGGGATTTCGGTTAGAAATTCCACGATCACCGATTCAATTGAGAGTATTATCGCCTGAATGAAGACTATCCAGGATTTTCCTATCAATTGCATGCTATGATGTAACATATGATAAAAAATGGATCCAAACTGTTTTATCCTGGTCGCAGTTGCTATGTTCTAATTTATAGATGCATTCATCGGAAAAGCGGTTTTATCAATTCTTTCTTTTTGAACCCATATCAATGGTCGATGAACCAGACCTATCTGGACTTTATTATCTCAAGTACTGGTAATGAGATAGGTACAATATGGTAAAATAACAAGTGACTATTTAGCATTTCCAGTCTACGATATAGGGGCGGTAGATTTAAGAGTAATACGCGTCCTCGGAGACAGAAATAAGATAAACAATATCATGGAGAAGGTTATTTTTATTCAAAGAAATGAACGGAGCATGGTGAACGTACTGGGACTGGGAATGCGACGGCAGTTGCTTGGGCTGACATGAGCCATACTAATTTACTTTTTTTTGGATTATCATAGTGAGTGAGCCTGCTATGATGCCACCATAGAACTTTCCGTTGCTATTTTTTTTGCCGCATCATAAATTATCTTTGCGACGTATGGCTCGATTCCTAATGCAGCCGAAACAGCGCCTGGACCCTCCAACACAATAGACTCTATAGTTAACCCAGCTCTTAGCAACGACTCTTTCAGGCCAGGAGCTATTTCTAATTGCTGAATGCCTGATTCCATGTCACAGTTACATATACATTTATTCTATTTAATATTTACTTCAAATTCTTATGTCTCTCTCTTTCACCCCATATTCCCATGTCCAGTCGAATTGTTGTGTCCACACCATCTGCATATCAACGAACTCCTTATTACAGGATGAATTTGGTACTCCTTAGCCGTCTGTATTACACAAACTACCAATCAGGCAGAAGATTTTATTACTAGCGTTAGAATGATCTCTTGATTGAGCCCCACTAAAAATGTCGAAACATTGCTTAAGATGTACGAAATATATGATCGGCACAGAGATTCCGTGCTTTGGTTTCTGGAGGATCTAGATGCCGGTAGCTACGAAGAATATGATCAAAAGTATGCAGGGGCCTCAAGTTCGAGGTGTCATTTCACAACGGTCTGTGGCTTTTTTGAGTTGTCAGGGGTTCTCGTAAATTCTAGATTAATAGATCAAAAGCTTTATTTCGACGTTTTCAACCCTGCCCCATTTTGGGAGAAGTGCAGAGTGATCGTGGAGGGCATGCGAAACCACAGACCTCATATCTACGAAAATTTTGAATCACTTAATTCAAGACGATTAGAGTGGCAAAAAAAGCGGAAAGACAAGAGAGGAGTTGCGAAGACGTAAAAAAATTGCTACTATTTACTAATAGGTTGTACAGTTGAGTTACTAATAAAAGAATAACAAGATGTTCTAATTTTAATAGTCGCTTTGCATAACATTTTCTATGATGCCTTTTGGTGTAGATGTCCTCGGAACCCTGAGCGAAAAGCTAAAACAGCTAATGAACGAAACTCAGGATCATCACCGTTCATTTATCGATATAACGAATCTATACAAAGAGGAAAAGATCAATGAAAAGGATTTCTTTTCTAAAATTCTCAATTACGTGGTCACGATCTCAG
Organism: Candidatus Nitrosopolaris nunavutensis; assembly: GCA_002501855.1. GTDB lineage: Archaea > Thermoproteota > Nitrososphaeria > Nitrososphaerales > Nitrososphaeraceae > Nitrosopolaris > Nitrosopolaris nunavutensis. Next base: position 14,682 of record DAOM01000020.1, on the reverse strand, counting down.
CTCTGACTTTCCTTATGAATAGGGTAATTTTGGAACTGAGGTCTGCGTTGGAAAAGGGCACAAGTATAAAAGATGCTAGTGGGGGAGCCGCATCTTCGTCTTCGGCGTCCCAAACTGCCGGCTTCGGGATTGGCAGTTTTCTATCTTCTGTCGGCACCGTAGGGCAAGAGTATTCTGTGCCGGAATCTCAGAACAATGAGGCGTTGCTTTCCAGAAAAATGGAGATCGGTAGTCCCTCGACAATTACACCATCCAAGACCTGCAAAGAATGCAGAGCGATACTTCCGATCCGTGCCAAATTCTGCGGTACCTGCGGCAATAATCAGGAAAATGATTTACGCTAGCCTAATATCCACCCACGATCTCTCTCCATTGAGCAACCTGGGACGCTTATGACATACATCAGAATCTAAATGAGGCAGCTAAATATATTGCAACTTGCAATGTGCTGTAACAAATTGACTTTAGATTAAAAAACAAGCGGTACCTATAAACTGGAGATTATGGATAAGAAAATTAACGTTAGTGTTAGAGTCCGGCTAGAAAGCTCATCAATTCATGAATTGAGTCAGCCGATATTTGGAGATATGCCAGCCTCCCTGAGTGTCGTATGTAAATTCTCGACTCTCCACTAATGAAACCCCATGACCTGAAGATCCAAATCGGCTTGCTAGGATCTCCTTGTCTTCTTCCTCCAAGTCGTAAGGGTGTTTTCTTCGTTTCCGTGTTGAAAGTGGTCTTACAAAAAACTTGCCTACCTGCTGAGGCCCAGTTAAATACTTCAAAGCTTATTTCGGCTTTTGTTCATGCAAAACAGATTGCGCTGTTATCATTGACTAAATTGGTGGTTTTGCCGCTAGCATTGTACGCCGCTACAACCGTCGTTTACCCACCAATGGCATTGTCAGTGCTCTTGTTATCTGGGATCTCTACCAGACTTGGAGCGCCGTTCGTGGCAAATTTTGTGGGCAGTGAGTTGCCTCTAATTGTGGGACTGATTATAGTCACGTCGATAGCCGTGCCATTTGTGTCGTGAATATACTGTTTGGCTCACACTTCTCTATACCCGTTATACATATGATAGTATTGCTTGCGGTAGCCTTGTTCATCCCTTTGCTCGCAGGATGGTTTACAAAGAAATTTGCCCCGAACACAGCTGAAATTGTTTCCGAAAAATCCCTTTACTTTTCGATCATTCTTATACTGCTAATAAACATGGCACTGTTTTCAAAATTTTCAACCTTCTTCTTCGAATCTCCCTTATTCGTTGTAGAGATGGTCCTAATAGCATTCCTGTTATTCGGCATATATGGAACGGTCGGTTACGCACTGACTTCATTTACCACTGGTGTTACAAGTCGCACCACATCTGAAGGGGTTACCACTAGTTCTAAATCGAACACCAAAATGGAATGGAATCGTACTGCAGCAATTGACGGTCTTATTGCGATGGCGTACGTGAACAATATCCTAGTGGCAGTTTTCGCAGAACAATTTTTTGGTATCCAAACCGCGGTCCTCCCAGCATTATACAATATTCCTTATTATATCGGGATCATAGTTATAAAAAAGTTATATTCAGTACCTGTAAAGCCAGTTAGGGATTAAGCGAAACTATAGGAGATGAAGTGTAAGTACAATAAGCGATCTTCATTAAAAATCCGACACCATCAGCCCTGCTGTCGGAGCGCGTTTCAAGAGCAACTATTGCCGAACCTATAGTCAGGATTGCAACGCTAATAAATAAAGCATCAGCCATGATGTGAAGCACCATGATCGTCAATTTTTATTTCGACATCACCGCTATACTTCGGCTTGATGGCTAATTGTGCTGGAGTATAAATCAAGTGTTCCTTCGTAAATGATGAGAGTTCATAGTCATTTGTCATAAACAATGCATAGAATGGACAGGCATCTACACATAACCCACAAAATACACATTTGCCATAGTCTATTTGGGGCATGATGGCTTTCTTGTTATGCTTCCACTGTTCGTCCACCTTTACCATACCAATGGCTTCTGCAATGCCTTCACACGTAATTGCACAGAGCTGACATCCGGTACATTTATCATGATATAGAATGTGTCTGCCCCGTAGACCAGCAATACCAACTGCTCGCTTTGGATCGAATTGATAGCCATCGCCAACGAACTTGAGTTTTTGTTCTGGATAGCGCAATGTGAATCTTTTGATAAGAAGGTGTTTTGAACCTGATTCTATAGCCTTTATGAAGCCTGCTGCTGTTGTTGCTGGTGTATTTGATTTTGAAGGAAAAGAAGGTGAGTGTGAAGATGAAGGAGGCGAGGAGGATGTTGACGATGTAGAGGATGTCAATGGATTGATAACGAACCTCCGGGTCCTAATATGCCTGCGTAAATCAATGCTAGTGCTACGAACATATTTACGAAAGCTAAAACTATCAACTTATACCAGCCGGTGTGGAGTAATATATCTATTCTAATTCTCGGGCTGATACCACGCGGGAGTAGCATTAACATGATAATTCCAATCGTCTTTACTAGGAACCAAAAGACAGCATTAATTGTGACTGCGTTGTATAATCCCTGGAGCGTCAACACTTTGACTAGTGGAATTGCGTCAGGAGGTCCTAATTGATGAGGGAAGATTTGGGGGCCAGACCAGCCGCCGAGGAATAATATCACAAACAAAGCAGATAACGCATATACTTTAAGGTAAGATCCCAACTGGATCAAGCCGTAAATCATACCTGACGTTTCGGTTAACCATCCTGCGACTATTTCGCTCTCTGCTTCAGGGAGATCAAAAGGGACTCTTTCCAGTTCGGCTAGCGAAGAAATAAAAAACACAAATGCGCTAATTGGAAGAAATAATATAAACCAAAACGGGTGTTGTGACTTCGCAATATCGGTGAGATTGAGAGAGCCAGCCAAAATAACCACTGATAGCGCCGAAAGAATGAAAGGGATTTCGAAAGCTATCATCTGGTGCAACGCGCGTAAACCGCCGATGAATGGATACTTACTGTTGCTTGCCCAGGAGAACAGCAAAGCAATTAATGGAAAGAATCCTAGTATTGCGAATACAGCGACTAGTCCGACGCTTGTATTCGAAACTACCCAACCAGGAGCTACAGGGATCAATGCTACGACTGCTGCTGCGGTTGCTACAAATGCGATAGGAGCTGCCCAGAATATTGGCTTATCTGCTCCTGACGGAATAAGAATCTCTTTGGAAATCACCTTTAAGCCGTCGGCTGCTAATTGGAGAATTCCTTCACCTACACCCCACACTCCAGCATATAAGGGACCTACCCTAAGCTGCATTTTAGCCAAAAATTTGCGTTCAACAAATATTGTAGCTGCGGCAATGATTGCAGCAAATACAAATCCCGGAAATACTACAACCTTGAAGGGTGTAGTGTGAATCAGGTACTTTACAATAGGCAGAGTTCGAGTCGGATCCACAACCATTGATAGAAAAAGGTAAGGCGTTAATACTTCTCCGTTTACAGGAGGAAGTGGCACGTAGAACAGTACTATAAACGTCAGAGGGAGAATTACGAGTGTGAGTACTACAATAACAATTAATATTAGCCATATAATGCTTGCAAGGAAATTGCCAAATCGAAATTCTCCTGGAACTGTGGCCATGAGATTATCTATCTGCCTCCACAGGCCAATAATTTAGCGCCCAATAGATAACCGGCATATCTCCCATTTTTGCACCGACTAACAAATGAGGTAAGGCGAGCATATTCCTAAATGAACCCACAGATATCTTCACCCTATAAGGTTTTGGAGTCCCGTCACTTATGATATAATAGCCAAGAGCGCCCCTCCCAGATTCTACTCTCCTATAGGCTTCTCCGGGTGGACCTCGAGGATTCGCCTGAAGCTTCGCTCTTACCTCACCGGCTTCAGGCATTTTGTCAAGCAACTGTCTTAGGATGTGACACGATTCCCTCATATCCAAGAACGGTACATAGGCTCTCGCAAAAGAATCAGCAGTTTTCATATACTGAACCTTAAAGTCGATCTCATTGTATACGTCATAGGGTTCAGCTTTTCGTATATCGTACGGAACACCAGAGGCACGAAGGACAGAACCGGTCACGCCAAGCCTTATGGCGTCTTCCTTCGTCAGGATTCCCACGCCTTCTGTTCTTTGTCTCACAAGCGGGTTATTGTAAAAAATATCTTCATACTCCTTTAGTCTTTTTTCGAAATAAGTTATCTGTCTAAGGCATCTCTCCTTAAATCCGTTAGGCACATCGTTGCGCACACCTCCGGGAATATTAAAAGCGTGGGTCACCCTCGCACCCGTCAAAGCCTCTAAGAGATCTATGAAAAGCTCTCGGTCGCCCATTGGCCACATAAACATTGTCGAATGTCCTAGGAAGATCCCATATATCCCCAGCCAGTATAACGTATATACCTGGCGGTTTAGCTCCGAGGCGATTGCTCTAATGAATTGGCCTCTTCTAGGGACTTCGATTCCGGTCAGTTCTTCGACTGCCAGACTGTAGGAATATGTAATATTCGTAGAGTCGTGAATAACGGGTCGCTCGAGATGTGGAATATTCTGAATGAAATTGCGGTACTCTGCCATCTTCTCCTCTCCACGATGTACATAACCTGGATCGGGGTCGCAGTGAACGATGTAATCGCCATCAAGTTTCACTATAAATCTGAAGTGCCCAGATCCTGGATGTTGTGGTCCCACGCTTAGAGTCATCAATCTGTCGTCATCTGACTCCTTTACGATCTGCATCCCCATCTTCTGGGATTCACTAATGCGGTCTTCTAGATCTGCCATACTCCTTCATTACCCCACCTTATCTTCCTTTGATTCTAAATTCCTTTCTTAAAGGAGGGATGTCCGCCCAGTCTTCCGGTAGAAGGAAGCGCTCGTTTCGAGGATGTCCTTCAAAATATACCCCAAGCATTTCGAAGGTCTCTCGTTCATGGTATTCCACACTCTTGTAAACATTGATTAGCGTAGGGAGCCTTGAATCATCACGGTTTGTTCGCGTCGCAATAGAGAGAACATGTCCTGCTAAATCATCTCTTAAATACGAGCCCAGGTGGTAGATCACTTCAATTTGATTGTCCTTAGGATAATCTGTCCCTGCAACAGATTCAGCATGATCAAATCCCAAGTTATCACGCAGAAAGGTTGCAACTTTGACAATGTTTGGCGGTTCTACTGCGATTTTGATGCGAAGGGGTTTGATGAAAATTATCTGAACCATTTGTCCGAAATTAGCTGATATTTCACCTGCAATTCCCTTCTCAAATGCTGGAGGTTCTGACTCCTTCGTACGCAATGTTGTTGTAGACGACCCTGGGGCGCCAACGGTTTTGACAGGAGGAGGACTAGAGGAGGATGAAGATTTTGATTCTATTTCACGAAGTTGCCTTGAATCGGGGGGAGTGTGCGAAGCAGATGTCTCTGTAGTAGCTGTTTTGGAATCATTATTAATGATGATATAATTATTATTACTATTATCTTTTTGATTGGTCTTTGAGCTCATATTACCTGATCTTTGACACCTTGATTTTTTCTTGCAGCAGCATGGTTCCTTGGATCAAAGTTTCAGGTCGAGGGGGGCATCCAGGCACATAAACATCAACCGGTATAATCCCGTCGATTCCGGGGAGGACATTATACGAATCAATGTATAGCCCACCAGTAATTGCGCATGCACCCATTGCAATTACGTACTTGGGCTCTGGCATTTGATCATAGACCATTCTTAATCGTGGTGCCATTTTTCTGGTAATCGTTCCCTGCACAACGATCAAGTCGCACTGCCTCAATGAACCAAAGGCTTCGATAATTCCAAACCTCTCAACATCATATCTTGGACCTGAAGCCGCTCCAAATTCCACACTACAACAGGCAGTTTCAAGATGTACTGGCCATAGAGACCATATCCTTCCCCAATTGATGGCATAACCTAATGGCTTGTCCAGAGCTTTGACTAGAATGTCACCTAGCTTGCTCACCAGTACGTTAAATTGAGTTGGGTTTATCAAGTCCTTTATCATTGCCATCCCTCATCTACTTGTTCGGTTATTAGCTATTTAATATTTGTCAGTGATATTATCACGCCTACCATATGCCTTTCTTTCCAGATAAGTACAATGCATAACCCATCGCAGAGAACATAACTCCCAAGAATGCCATAATCGGAAGAGTCGCAACCCTAGGAATGGAAAACAATGAGACACCCCACAGGTAAAGGAAAATTGTCATTACATCAAATACGACAAACATCAGTATATACGCATAATATTGCATCATAAAGTGAGAACGCCCCTCACCGACTGGTACCTGGCCACACTCCACGGGCAAAAACTTGACAGGATTATACCTTCGCCGAGGCGAAATTAATCGTGACAAAAACAAGGAAATGCCTCCAGCGAACACGCCGAAACCAAGCATATACAGAATAGGTGTAAACTGCGTGACGGTCTCACCAGGCAAAACATGTGTTGCTGATTGGTGAAAGATATAAAAGTTTTGCCTTAAGATCTCGTGACTAGGCCTAGTAGCTGCCGAGTGGCGAGTTTAGGATGGTTTAACGCAAACTTCAGAAGCTTGCCAATGGTAAACTCTGCTTTGATAAAGTCGATAAATTCATCAACAGACATTTCTCCAAGAATATCAATCTCTCTATTCCATTCTTCATCTGAGAGACCAATCCATCTCTTCTGAACTCTGAGAGCGGACGCTATCATGGCTTGGTTCTTATCTTTCCAGATCTTTTCGTACTCCGCAAGTCCTTCTTTGCTACAATTTTGTTTCATCGCAATATTGCCCGCTAACCTCCCATATTCTATAGCATACCGAATACCTTCCAACACTAAAGGGTTAGACTGACCTGCACTATCCCCAACAAGTATCAACCTATCATAGACGATGGGGGTTCTTGGACCTTCGTTCGGGATAAATCCATAATGAAGCTCCATTGGCTGGATTTTTCCTATTCCGTCTAACGGCCGTAGCTTTTTATCCATGATATCGTTTAATTTCTGTAAAGGGTCCGAATAAGATTCGGGTCTGCCGACTCCAACTCCAATGCGTGCTTTATTTTTGGAAACCGGAAAAATCCAAGCGTAACCTGCTTCGGAGTATTTTGTACCAACCATTAATACCCACGTTTCGTGGTCTAGATTTTCACAGTAGCATTCGTATTCAGCGCCAATTCCGTATCTTCTCCATTCTTTAACTATTCCCAAACAGCGGGCAATAGAAGAACTAAAGCCACTGGCATCGATTACTACCTTACAATCTATTACAGTTTCGCCCTTTGGAGTCTTCGCCTTTAGTCCACAAATCCGTCCGTCTTCTGGAGTAGTAACGACGTTGGTCACCCTGCTCCTTACCATAATTTCTGCACCAGCCTCAGCTGCCAACATCGCTAAATGCTGATATGTACTGCGCACGTTCAAGACACATGCTTTAGGCGTGATCCCTCTGATGGTAACCTCGTTTGAACTCGATATGAATGAATAATTTTTTATAGGATTATAGTACTCGCTGCTAATGCCTAGTTTTTCGATCTCATTTATCCATGTTACGCCACTCGTTCGGATGCTATGTGCAATAGACTCGTCTTTCTCTAATAAAATTACTTTCCCACCGGCTTTTGCGGCTGCATAGGCAGCAGAGAGACCAGCCGGACCTCCACCTACAACAGCAATATCATAGGTTACCATTCTAGTCGATTGTCAAGATAAAACTGATATCTCCCAACTATATAATGCCGCTGATCCCCGTCTTTGGCAGTTGCTTGCAGATAAGATTCTTCGCTCATGTTGTGAGTGTAAAAAGCTATGTACAACCATTAGATAGTCATCAACGATTTTGAAGAGAATAATCATCGCTCACTATGATTTGTTTGAGGTAATTACAGAAATCTGAAATTACCTTTCGCCGGCAGTGAAAGATATATTGCTGAATCGGGTGTACGGCAGGATGGAATCTGGTAAAGACTTTGTTTCTTTGGACACGCCTGTAAGATTCTTTAAAGCGTCAAATGTATTGCCAGCCACCATCAATTCTTTGACAGGACAAATGATATTTCCATCCTTAACGTAGTAGCCCCCTTTTACAACACCTGAGAAATCCCCGTCTACCGGATTCACTGTTCCCGAAAAGCGATTTATTAAGACTCCCTTTTGAATTTCAGAAATTAAGGTTTCTAATTTGGAGTTGCCTGCGCTGACAATCATGTTCGTAGTAGATACCATAGGGGGATATTTGGGAGAGCCTCCGGCATTTCCGGTACTCTTCACGCTATCTTTATTGGCTGTGTACGTATCATAAATAAACCCCTTCAAGATTCCTTTCTCTATGATCACATTTCGCAGATGGCCTACGCCCTCTCGATCAAAGCTGGACGCACCTAATGCATCGACGTTGGTGGCATCATCTTCGAGATTCAACAAATCTGTGGAAACAGGCTTGTCAATGTCTTCCTTAAACTTACTGGCATGTTTCTGAACGATATTGGAGTTAATCGAATGAGCGATCACGTCTTGGACTAGTTCCGTAGATGCAGAAGGACTTAGGATCATTTCGCCCCTGAAACTATCGACATTTCGAGGTCCAAGATAACTTATAACAGCTTTAGCAAATTCCTTAGCCGTTGAGATCACGTCAATATCTTTGACACAATGAGAGCTATCAATTTGAAAATCAAAATTGGAGACCTGATCAGGCGTTACCGCCATTCCCATAAGAGACCAGGAAAATAGGCTAATATTTTCTATTACGTTTATTCCGCACGAATTTAATACCATGTGTGTTAGGAGGGCACTAGTAAAGCTACCACTATCTATGCTTACCCTGTTGTCGTATGATCTGGCTGTCAACAGCATGTTCTTGGCCATTCTAACATTGTCGGATGGCTCGAAATCCAAGGCTTCTTTGTCATATATTTTCTTTAAAAGGCTGATTTTCGCCGTTTTATGCGGGATTGAATTAAAGTTATCTGGCGGACTGACTTTCGCAAGTTTAATTGCCAGTTTTACTGACCGAATAATTTGCTCCTTTTCTAAAACATTAACAGACGAAAAACCCTGGGACCTTCCTACAAGTACTCTGATTCCTAAATTGCCAATTTCGTGTGACTTTAGTTGTTTCAAGTCATTGTTTTCGATGATAACCTCCGACTCTTTACTTTCAACCCCACATGCCTCTGCATCAGTAGCGCCATTTCTCACGGCTTCCCTTACAGCTGTACTACATGCATCAATCAACGATAGCAGGGTCCTCATTGCAAACCTCCAACGGTCGCAAAACACCTGATGTGTGGCCCCCCACCATCAACTTTCATCGGTTGAACTTTGCCACAATATCCAGTACCCATATCGTAAGCGAAATCCTTGCCCACCATATCGACAGATCTTAATACATCAAAAGCGTTTCCGGAAACACTTGCCCCCTTCATGAGCTCTTTAATTTCCCCTTTTTCGATCAGATACGCCTCCTGAAATGCGAACATAAATTCTCCATTTGCGTCCGCCTGTCCATTTCTAGCTCCCATTAACAGGTATCCGTGTTTTGTTTCCTTAAGCATGTCATCAACTGTGTCACGTTTGGGTTCAAGGAACGTGTTCCTCATCCTAATAAGCGGGTCATCGTCATACTCGTACGCACGTGCATTTCCAGCTGGTTTTGTGTCAAATATAAAAGCACTCTCACGGTTATGTAAGAAAGACTCTAGATATCCGTTTTCTATGATGACAGCGTTTTCAGCCCTAACTCCCTCATCATCAACTGCAATAGTGCCTGCTCCTTTTGGAAAAGTCTTCGACTCTCCACTGTCTATTAAAGTGACCAGATCACTTGCAACTCTTTGTCCTATCTTATCATTCACGAGTGAACCTGACTGAACAAAGTCTGCTTCCACCATGTGACCGATAGCTTCATGGGCTATCAAACCTACCATTCCAGGATCTAAAATAATAGTTGCGCTCTCGCCAGGTACGTGATTTGCTTTAAGTAATTTTACAGCTTTTTCAGACGCTAAAATGGCATAATCTAGAGGATCGTGCTTAGCGAATAGATCATCCCACCCACCTGTTATTCCTATACCTTCGGAGATAGTTGCGGTTTCGTTTCCTTCTGCTGCGATCGCTGTTACATTAAACTCTGGCTTAGAATCAGACAGCTGTACTTCGGCGCCGTCTGTATTGACTATGATCTTATGATCCAAAATCTCTCGATAAATACAAGACGCCGATTTTATTTTTTCGGAATAATTTCGCGCGGCCCGTTCGGCATCTTTCGTAGTTTTTATTTTTTGTTCAATATCAATGTTCTTGAGATTTCCTTTTACCCTCGCTTCCAGATGACCCCTAGCCATTTGATTCACTTCAGCCAGTCCCTCCACCTTTTTTTTCTTGTTTCCAGATAATAATTTCGCAATGGATATAGCCTCAGAAAGGGCATTTTTCAATGCGTCCTTCGAAATGTTACTAGTGCTAGTAAAACCCCAACAGCCATCTACCAAAACTCGAATGCCGCAGCCTGAATTTGAAACGTTGCGTATCAGTTCAATTTCTCCATTGCTGAAATTCACTTCGTTAATTATTCGACAATGATAACGTGTTTCTGCGTATTTTGCCCCACTGATTGTTGAAATTAGAGAATATAATTCGTCAAATACTGGTTCTTCGTCTCTTGTCATTTCCATGGATTCAAACTGCATATTTTGTTGGCAGACGTTATATCTATCTTAACTGGGGGATAATACCGGTCCCTTGGCGGTGGCTTTAATAATTGAGGAAGTAATCAACCTGTGAATCCTCATGCGCAAGCCAAGAAACTGCAATCTACAGTATTGGTGCGCGCGCAGACCGGTATATTGGATCCGCGGCTAACCATTTGTAGTAACGCTTCCTCCTCCTTCGTCGACTTTTTGACGGGGCTAGGCCAGTAACAAACCTAAAAACCGCAATTAATTTAACCTGAGTGGCAACGGTCACGCAAAAAGTCGATTTAAGGCGACAGAAAGCCTATTTCCACTTTTTTATTCGGCGTATTAAGGCGTCGGCGAAAGAATTGCTATGAATAATCGCATCCAAAGAAATTGTTGTCGTTGCATAGTTATCTGTAATTCGCTATGTCACGGCAAAAACCGGCTTTTAAATCTGTTCGAAA
>DAOM01000020.1:0-3244 GCA_002501855.1 Candidatus Nitrosopolaris nunavutensis | reverse complement strand
AAGCAAGGGAATTGGCTCGGACTATGAGTAACACAAAGGCAGGAGCTCATTCTATTTTTCAAGAACGTAAGACGGATCTCTTTTTGTTTCGTTATTGATATTAGAAACGGATCAGGATTTTTAAATTCATGAACTTAACACCAGTCAGACAATTTTGTTTTTTATGCATTCGTCTTTGGTCAATTGTAAGATATGAGTTGCAAGGTTTTTTATCAACATTTGCTTGTAATAATGTAATGGACTCTAAGGCAAATGAAGGCAGAATGACGACACTAGAGCAAGGAGATTGGGCACCCGATTTTAGTTTAACAGATTTAGAAGGCAACAACATTAAACTCTCAGATTTCAGGGGTAGGAAGAATGTTGTAGTGTACTTTTATCCCAAGGACTTCACTCCTGGGTGTACCGTCGAAGCGACTGAATTCACAAGAGACTACAATAGGTTCAAGGACGTTGATATTGAAATTATAGGCGTTAGCCCGGATAATGCCCAATCGCATCTAAAATTTAGGGAGAAAATGAAAATTCCCTATTTACTTGTTACTGACTCTGAGAACGAGATCTCAAAAAAGTATGCGGTCTATGGTCTCAAGAGTTTTATGGGTAGAGAGTATTTTGGTGTTAGCAGATCAACATTCTTGGTCAATAAAGAGGGGAGAATCATTAGACTATTTGCGAAGGTCAAGCCAGGTGGACACAGCCAAGAGGTGTTTGAAGCTTTCAAGTGATGAACTCCCAACGTAAGCCAACTCGTCATTCAGCATAAGCGAGTGCGGGAGATGGGATTTGAACCCACGAACCCCTAAGGGATAAGAGCCTCAGTCTTACGCCTTTGGCCATGCTGGGCGACTCCCGCTTTTTTATTTTATTTAATGGTTTTCGAGGACTAATTTGAATATTAGGTTTTAGAGAATACTAACCTATTAGAGTTAGTGTTGAATCACATGTCCGGGATATTAGTTGATTGACCATTCCGACTGTTGTTACATTTTCCATTAATTATAGTCGTATCCTCATTCATGAGTTGTCTAGCCTGTTCAAATGAGCATAAGGAAGACTTGCTTGAGGTCAAAAGGGCTGAAATTGTTCAAACCTATATGGGAATCACTGTTACTTGTTGTCGTAGTTCACTGCGACAATGTTGGGTAGCACATGTTGTTGTTTTCATCCTAACGATGGATCAACATAAGTTCGTATTCTACACGCGGTAACTCGACTACTACCACACGCTTAGACATATCTATGTGACGAGCGAAATTCCGATTAAGCGGCCAGAAAATGGTTTTTATAACACATTGAATAACTAAAATCTGCGATGCTAGTGCCTGTGAGATGTTTCACCTGTGGAAAATTAGTCGGAGACAAATATCTAGAGTATACTAACAGGGTAAAAGCAGGCGAAGAACCGGCTAAAGTGAGCGATTCATTAAATATAAAGCGTTATTGCTGTAGAAGGATGTTCGTCTCCACGGTCGAAACTATATATCAAGTGATACCATATTACGAAGCTTTGAGACGCAGAATGGCCGAGATTCAGTCAGAAACTGAATGATTAGGTTTAATGCCTTCAATTACCGGGCTTAAAAGCAGAATCGTCTTCGATAGCAGAGGGGCTAAAACCATCGAAATTGACGTCACGACAGATAAAAAATTCTCTGGTAGAGCTTGTGCGCCATCTGGAGCAAGTGTGGGAAAACATGAAGCTCAGAGTTTCCCAAGAAATAGTCCTGAAAAGGCTTTGGAGGTTCTCAAAGCCAACGAAATAAGATTTATAGGATTAGACGCCGAGAACCAAAAGGAAATCTTCGATGCGCTTAGATCTATTGACGATACTGAGATGTATTCAGTGATTGGGGGTGCAGTTGCTTATGCTCTCAGCTTGGCATCCGTTGATTCTGCATCAAAGGCACTGGGTATGCCGATGTTTATGCTGCTAAAACCACACAAGCCATATAGGTTTCCGTTTCCGTTAGGTAACATACTGGGAGGGGGTGCCCACGCCGGACCAGGTACTCCAGACATACAGGAAATTCTTGCATGTCCTATCGGCGCAAGAAATATCATTGAAGCCTTGGAAATGAATTTCAGAGTTCACAAAGAAGTGCGATCAGTCATTCAAGCAAAGGACGAAGATTTTACTTACGGTCGTGGAGATGAAGGCGGATGGGCACCCAACGCAAATAATGATCAGGCATTGGAGATTACAGAGCTCGCTGTCAAAAACTGCGGTTTTACGATGGGTAACGACATGTCACTTGGAATTGATTTCGCAAGTTCATCATTTTGGGATGAGAAAACGTGGATGTATAATTACAAAAGACAGGGCATAACTCGTGACAGGGAAGAGCAAATATACTATGTTAATCAGCTGATAAAGAATTACAAGCTCATCTACGTGGAGGATCCTGTTAATGAAGAAGACTTCGAAGGCACAGCACGTATCACGAAAGATAACACAAATTGCATTGTTACAGGCGATGATATGTTAGTCACAAACACTATGCGTGCCAAAAGGGCGGCACAGCATAACGCATGTAGTGGAGCAATTTTGAAGGTCAACCAGGCAGGAAGCCTTTACGATGCCATGAATTTCGCTCAAGAGTGTGCAGCAAATGGCATTAAACTTATCACGTCACACAGATCAGGAGAATCTATCGATTCTCATCTGTCTCATATCGGAATTGCGACCGACTCAAAAATGTTGAAAGCTGGCATACTCGGGGGTGAGCGAGTAGCAAAACTAAACGAACTTCTAAGATTAACAGAGTATGATTTAATAGAAGGCATGGCTGAACTGTCCTCTAATTAAAATGAGTGACGAGGCAGAAATTTCCGAGGGTTTCATCTCCCCCGCTGTCGAGGGACGCAGCACGAGCAATGGTACCGGTAGCACTGGTAGTAGTACTAATTCAGAAAATAACATTAATAACAATAAGGACAATAATAACAATAACGGCGAGCCTGCCTCAACGGATCTAGATTCGGAGAGAATTGACGAGGAGAGAAAAGACGCAGAGAACATTCTCCCAGAAGAAGAGAACTTGGAAAAGATGATCCTTTCTACTGGTATTCGTGTGGGTACACCGGTCAAGACTAAATACATGACACCGTTTATCGTTCGTGCAAATCCAGAAGGCTTGTATATACTTGATATCAGTAAAACACTGTCACGAATAGATGTGGCAGCAAAATTCATAGGTCGTTCAGCCATATCAAAAGTCGCAGTCACATCTGCGCGAGAATA
>DAOM01000323.1 GCA_002501855.1 Candidatus Nitrosopolaris nunavutensis | reverse complement strand
TTGGCTACATTTGCTCTTGCTGTTGCTTGGGCTTGGACAATTGTTTGGTCTGCAATTACCTGTATTGCCATTAGACTGGTACATAATAATAATCCTTGATAGAAGTTTCCGGTATTACAGCGACCTGTTGAGAGTCTCCCAAGTATTTGAGAACGTTGAAGGTATTGCGGTTCATATCTTAAAAGACTTGCTATACTGGTTAAGCACCCTGTTCTTATGAGGATTGTTCATAAGGGAACACCCTAGCAAAAGACACAGAAATAGAGGGTAGCACACTTCGCAGTGCCTTCATCCCTTCAGCCGAGTCAGCGTAGTATTTGGCGAGTAAGTTGCAAGTATAAAAGGCTATTTAGGTAACTAGGTGATGTTAAGTCCAACCTCGGATTAAATGACGCTATGGTACAGTTATGCACAAAACTATTCATTATCTATTATTTCCCCTACGTTACAAAATTATTTTCTTATCTATTAGAACACTTCAACTTCATGCAGACTCACAACACCATTATCATTGACCATTCTCTTGATCTGAGGAAGCAAAGGTTCAAGTCGAGATTGTTCATCAATTACTTCCATCACCAGCGGCATATTGATGGTTATTCCTTCGAGGTGGATTGTAGATCTCCTCCGTTTTCCAAATCCATCAACACCAGTCCAGACTGTAGCACCAGAAATCTTAGCTTCCATCAAAAATTCTATCAATACCTTGTGCAATGGTTTGCCATGAAATTGATCATTTCTCTTTATCCTTATCGTGAGACACCACATTTTCAGTCTCATATCATAAACTACCTCTTAGCACTATAAGACTGGCCAAAGCTCTTCCTCCAATCAAAAAACCTAATGATAATCCTACATTAGCCATTATATTGATTGCAGCTGTATAGAATAGTCTGTTATCAATTAGATTGCTTGTTTCAAGAGCAAATGAAGACATCGTAGTAAGAGAGCCACAGAATCCTACCGCAACAAGTATTGAATATCTTGTATCTAGATTCCAAAAAACGGAGACGATTGAAAATACACCTAAAATGAAACTTCCAACAATGTTGACCATCAAGATATTTACTGGTAGCACCCCTCCTAAAATCAGCGGCGAAGAAACTATCCTGTATCTAAGAAATGCGCCGGCCACGGCCCCGATTACAAGAAGAATGAATTCGATTCCTTTCATTTTTTAATCGTAGCTTACCCCTATTCCATTTTTTATTATTGTATTTGGGTAGGCATTATTAGCATCGATTTGACAACTAATGCGGTTTTGGCATGCTGCGCATGAGAAGCTAGCCTTGGCTAATGCCATAGCCAGAATTCCATATAACCAAGCACCTTTTAAACTTATTGCAAAACTTACTATTTCTATGAGATACACTCTATGCTCCCATCTAACTGAGGAAGACTGCAAATTACATTCCATATCATTAACTGGCTAAACATTACTCAATCCGCCTCATAAGTGTAATAAAAGCAAATAAAAAGAAGAATCGAGGCTCATCTCCTAGTTGATTTCAAAAACAATAACCTATATGTTTGTTGTAGTCATCGGAATTGCAATTATTTATCTAGGGATTAGATTCACATTTGGCACGTATAATCCCTTCTATGTCGTTGCTAGTGGAAGTATGATACCCACTCTGAACATCAGTGATTTTGTAATTATAAATCAAAACATACCTTTTATGAATTTGAAGGTTGGAGATATCATAGTTTTCAAGTCGCCTGGCTCATTAATTTCCAACGAGCAACACGAGACTATAGTTCACAGAGTTGCTCATATTTCGACTGACATAGAAGGAGACAGAATTATTAGAACAAAAGGAGATGCGAACGATGGTTCAATACCATATATCGACTACCCTATTAGAGACCAAAATTACATCGGTAAAGTGGTGTATGATATCCCTAAACTGGGTTTAGTTACTAAGGTGATTAGTCCGCCAACGAACTATATTATCATTGGAGTTCTGATAATAGTGCTGGTCTACTACTCGAGATTCGGAAGAAGTGAAGAACAAAAACGGGTAACATAAAAACGAGATCGCCTCCTACCTTCAATTCAAACTTTCGAACGGATAATAAAAGATCATACCAAAGCCTGGCGGGGACGGAGAAAAAGGTGGCACTACGCTAGTGAAAATTAAGAATTCTACTGCAACGGCACAAACAAAATAAAATGTATCTACGCAGGTTTGATATTCGGATTTTGAAGAGTCACTTTGGTATTTATTGCGTTATAGTAGCAGATATCTTATGAAAAATATTACAGATTTGTACATAAGATAAATTAAAATTGTCTTTTTATCAAATATATGTAATGCAATTTTGGCACATAATAGAATACTACAATATCACGATTGCAATTGAAAAAGTGATATGATATATGCACACATTTTTTCACATAATAGAAAGTCTAGTGCATTCATGAGAGTCATGCTGCTTAGGATAAGATGTGACTCAAGGAAATATTCTATAATCAAAAAGTTTCTTTAAGTTATCTTCTGCATAGATCCAGCAACCACCTAAATTAATTGCTGCGTTAGCCTCATAAAATCCGGTATCTGTCTCTGCAGGGATCGTGGCATCGATGCTTCTGCAGACGCAGTTACCATGTATTTTCTGTTCTCCAGCACAATAATACTACCTCATGCATAAAATACATTCTATTGGACACTATTTCTATTGTTGGATATGTCCTCATGAAAAAAACCAAGTATCAAAAAAAATATTGAATGTCTGAATCTCATATTGGAGAAGATATTTAATTCCGTAGCGGGGCATAAAATGATATTATATAACTTGCATTATTATTTTCCATTATTATTTCATATCTAATCCTAAAATCCCGGCATTTCCCCAATTTTCTTTTGAAACTTCATAGATTAAAATTCTTACCTTTTCCTCTTGAGTTTTCATAATCCTTGCTGTCTCTTTCGTCAATACTTTAACTAGTTCTCTTTTCTGTTCAACAGACCTTCCTTGGCTTATCGTAATTTGTATTACTGGCATATTTGTTAACTGTGCTCACATATTATTTATGATTTCTATACATTCAAGTTTTAGTTATCATTCGGATTATGCTTGCATATTGTGGGCGTCGGGTTGTACTATTCTTGCTATCCACTACGATTTGGTTACTATACAAGTCTTGGTCTGACCATCAGTACTAGATAAAATATCTCCATTTGACTTTCTCGTCAGCAGTTCACACGATCCTGTTGTGGATGAGATGGAGTAACAGGAATCCCTGAACCTGAACCTACAAGATTCCATTGATTTGCTACAAATACACCGCTAATATCACATTTAGAAATACCTCCAGATTCATGATTGATTACCGGAGACATAAGATCGCCATTGAAATTAGCATGACCTAGTCCTAGAGTATGTCCTATTTCATGCATAACTATTTGCTTTAATTGGGCTGTGGTGAAAGTATTACCAAAGGCACTTGTTGCTATATTCACAAAGGCACGATCTACGTAGCCACTGCCATCAAAGTAAGTTGTTGTCTGTCCTACTGTATCTCCAAAACTGGATTTGCCACCAATAGTACTGCTGCCAGAAGCAGCGCTATTTTGGAATCCGAATATTATGTCTGCAGTACTCTTTTTTCCAGAAACCTGTGTCAGTTTCAATCCTTTTACACTCTTCATCCATGTATCGGCAGCAGCATTAAGAGCTTGACGTTCAGCTGTATTACCACCGATTGTCTTATATGTTAATTCTCCATTTGTAAATTGGGAATTCCAGGAACAACAAACTAGTATTGAATGAGCTGGTGGGTGAAAGTGTTTAATAATACTATTGTTGTTTGCATGACCGCTGGTGGGAGGAGTATGATTATTATGATGATGCGATGAGGCTTCTGCGTATCTGATAGGCAAGAAAATATAATCATTTGGTTGCCGGGGCAGTATAGAAGCGGCTGACAGAACCAATAAAAAAGATGCCATTATACCATAGAAAAATGCCGGCTTCACTAAAGGGATATTTTCATTGCTATATAATATGGATTTTTTAAAATATTACTGTATTCCTACTAAGGAGTTAAGCTATACTAAAAGACTCTTCTATTGGTTACCCATATATCATCCCTACCAATCATGCATAAATGTAAATTATAAAAATCTTCTAGGTCCCAGAGTCTCAGTACCTCCATTCTCCGATTATATTATTCCACCAAGCACGATACGGCCTAGCATCCTTATCTATCTCCTCTTTGATTCTAAATTCAATTGAATAGAACATATTCTCCATAGCATCGAGTCCTCCATCTGCGTACAACTCACTACCGATCTCTTCTGCTCTTTTCTTTTTTGCTCCAAAATCTGGATCATGTGGATTTTGTAGGCAATAGATGAGAAGGTCGTAAAGTCTTCTTCTAAATATGCATCCATTTCTTATTACGTATCATATGAGGCAAAAAGTGCCTATCTATACGTAACCATTCTCCGTTCAGATATTATATTAGTAGTATATGACGAGAAACTGCACACTCTCAAGATGAAGTAGTAGCTTGACTTCCTCCGTATTTCTTAACATATTCACAATCCATTTCGGATTGTGCTTGTATATTGCGGGCATCGGGTTGTATTATTCTTGCTATCCACTTATCGACTTGGTTACTATACAAGTCTTGGTCTGACCATTACTAGATAATATATCTCGACTTGTAGATTCCTGATAATGATTCTCAAAAGTTTTCTTTAAATGCTCATCATTTTCTGGTAGACTAAGAGATAGGTCAACTACGGCCGTATCTTTACGCAATTCAAGATATGGTTTAGGGAATCTTTCCTCATTGAAGCTTCCTATACGTCTTGTGTCCACATTTGAAGATGTAGACATTTATCCATTTCAACATCTCTTCAATCGTTCCACTAAGGCATCTACTCCTTAAGGAAGTCAATAACAAATTTATTGAAAAGCGTTGAGCTATTCATATGTACTGAATGACCACAATTTTCAAGGAGAATTACTCTACAGTTTTTCATTTTTATGAAAGGATCAAGAAACTTTACAGGAATCATTTGATCATCTTTTCCCCAAATTAATAGTGTTTTGGCCTTGATTTTGTGTAATCGGTCATTTAACCTAGGTGCATGTGCACTCCCACTAAAAGCGGACATAAATGCCTCTTTAGCTCTAGGCAATTTCAACCTCTGAAAAAACATTTTTGCGTAATTATATTCAATAGATTTGACATTTTTATCTATGCCTAAGAGATCTCTTCTTACTTGTTGCACTGTCTTTGCCTTCACAATATTGATATAATTATGTAATTCAGGTGTTCCCTTAAATGAAACAGGCAAAGCGCCAGCAGGGCTTACTAGTACAAGTTCAGAGACTGCTAACGGATAATTTATAGCAAACTCTGCTGCAATATGGCCTCCAAGGGAATTACCAATGATACACAAAGAACGAGAATCTAACCTCAATCGCCTGATAAATTTTGATATAAACTTTGAGTAATATTCTATATTGTACGTTATTTTGGGCTTATCACTTAGGCCGAATCCAGGTAGGTCGAGTGCAATTACTTGAAGATTGTGAGATGAAATTGCCTCAACGTTATTTAGCCAACTTTCTATCGAGCCACCTAATCCATGAATCAGCAAGACAGGATCACCTTTGGATTCAGTGGCAACGTAACGGACACGAACATTAGCTACTTTCATGTATTGAAAATGCATATTTAGCATCTGAGCTCTTGAAGTTCCATCCAGATTAATAAATAATGTTATAACAATAAAAACTGTTCTTTTCTTGTATCTGCCACCAAAGTATTGGTAATATGTACAAAGTAGTACGAACATTACCAAAGCCCTGGATGCGTGGTGCTAATGTTTGTAAATTTACTTTTTCATGGCTTTGTTTTAGCATGCAAGAAAGTAAAGGACGATAAAAATAAACCTATTTAGGTTAAACGATTTCGTCTAAAGCATCCTGCTGCAGAAAAACTATTCTAAAACTGGTGGACTGTGTATCAATAGATCCGGTCAGCAATTATTCTGGCATTACAATTGAAGTTCTACTTCGTTGTTATTTTCTCCGTTATATCGCCTAAAACATTCCTATATACTGACACAGCTATATATCCACATACAAGTACCATGAAAGCTCTTCCACACGTTATGAGAAATATCAATGAGTTTAATATACCGCCTGGCGATTCTAATGGTTATGAGATACTGTATTTTGGTGTAAATCTTATACTTATGTTTGACTATAGGCTGTCTTTTGATATAGAGGTAAAGAATACATATAGCGAAATTGGAGTTTTGATAATTAGTAGAAGATACGTTCCAGCTTGGAAAAGTAATGCCACTAACCAGGATCTGAATACACATTATGGTAATCATGGGACAAGAATCAATGATGTCTTTAAACCATCAGCAAGTGATGCATATGCATTTATTTTAGACAATAGGTTTCCTTCTGTAGGAGACTCTGAAACCAAAAAAGTAGACGTTACTCTTGTTCATACCTGGCAACAAGAAATAAGAGAATCACAACTAAAAGACAGGGAAGTTAATGACTTCAAAAGATAGCAATGCATCTCACAATACTAGACCATTAATTTGCATATATGCGATATTATGAAAATATCGAGTTAAACCAAGATGATGATCAATGACAAAATTTGGTGAACCTTATGCTAGGTTCGTTGCTGCAAATAATCAGACAGGAAATGAAGAAACGAGATTGATTGGAAAGAGAAATTAAGTTCTATTGCCCTCGCTGTCTTACTAATTTGATAATACACATATCTTTTCTTTCCAATTGGCATAGAGATACGAACCATGTGAATTTTGACAATCTGGATCACCATATTGACATTAGATTGCGAAAAGTACCTTTGCATTCTTAAACATTATAAGATCTCTTTCTTGGAAGTTGAGTTTGATCTTTTGGAAAAAATTGAAATACACGCCCATGTCGGAAATTGGCCAATCTGTTCCGTATAAGAGGTACCGTGGTTCACCTGCATAATTCAATAACTCTTTTATCTTTTTTCCCAAATATTTTTCAGAGGCCGGTGTAAAATCGCCATAGAACAATCCTGATATATCTGCGTAAACATTTTTGTTCTTGTATAATACTTCTTGGCAGTCTATAATCCATGGATTCCCTAGATGACACATAACTATCTTTAGATCAGGGTTATCAACAGCAACATCATCGATATTTATTGGATGTGAAAACCTGAGTTTACCCTCCTTTAGAAAAGTATCTCCTGTATGAATCATGACTGGGGCATTAAATTCGACACACAAATCATACACTCGTTGGTATCTCTTATCATAAGGATAGTAGTGTTCGTAGCCACAGTAGAGCTTTATCGCCTTAATGAAACCCTTTTTGAACCATCTTCTACAATTCTGAAGGTCTTCGTCACTATGATTATCTATTGAAAAACCAGCAACCACGCCAAGGTTATCGTGTTTTTTGGTGATTTCAATTATTTTGGAGGTGGATGGCCTATCTGAAGTAACTTTATAGGATGTAAGAATAAGTGAGTAATCAACATCATAATTATCCATAGTATCAAGTAATGATTGCAATCTCTCTTCTAAAGGAATCTTAGTAGCACACCCGTATTGGTTGAGATGGACATGGCAATCTATGATCATGAAGGTTACACTGTATTATGTTATTGAGAATAATATGTTATTAAATATCCCCTTTATCTCATAGCAATAAACACAGATAAGTTAATTCTAAGGATAATAGAATCTGTGTAGACGGTCATTTTGGCTTTTAAGTATCTCTTTGTTGGCTTAATTATCGCCGCGTGATTATATGCGATATATCTTCTTTTAACATGGTCCCTTCTTGGACCATCAACTGTATTGTTTTTACTATTATTATTTTAGGACGCTTTTCATCACTAATTTTCTAAACTCTGTGTCAGAACTATTTTCTCTTATTTCCATAAGCTTAAAAGCATCATCACCTACCAGATACCTTAATTTTGGTGGGTTTTCTGATGTAACTGCTTTTAAGATGACTTTTGCGACTTCTTTTGCAGAAGAACCGTTTTCAAATCTAGGCTTAAATCCTGAAACCCTCTTTTGTGTTATTTCTGCATACGGTGAATTAGGATTACTAGATACGCTTTTTCCTATTTTTAAATTAATGTCAAAATTAGTTTTTGTTAAGCCAGGTTCTATAAGTATACTCTTTATCCCAAATTGTTCTATTTCAAAAGCCATAGATTCCGATAATCCTTCCAAAGCAAACTTTGAACTAACGTAAGCACAAGTAAGTGGAAAGCCTATCCTACCGTTTATAGAGCTGACATTCACTATTGTGCCATGTCCTTGTTTTCTCATAATAGGTATGACATGTTGTACTACTCTGATAACACCAAATACATTAGTTTCAAATTGTTCTTTAAATTCTTCAATCGAAAGCTCTTCTAATGGTCCTACCAATCCATAACCTGCGTTATTAACCAACACATCTATTCTTTCTTGTTCATTTACGATCTTATGAATTGCTTCTTTAACAGATTTATCGTCAGTTACATCAAGTTGTATAATATGTAATGGTAGTTTGCTTTTATTGGCACTATCTGAAATGTTGCCGGATTTGTCAAGGTCACGCATTGTAGCATAGGTATCAAATCCATTTTTTGCTAACAACAAGGAGGTTTCAAATCCTATACCAGACGAACTACCAGTAACTACTGCAACCTTCTTGTTCTTATTCCTATTTTTGTATCCCAATTGTATATCACAAGCTTAACAGCATCTTAATACCTCAGTTCTCCGCTTATATTATTCCACCGAGAACTTTTCTTTCACGCATGTCATAAGCATGAGATTATATGTTAAAAACATCAAATGATAAGTTGTATCCCTAACTCAGGATGTTCAATCATAATTGCGGTTTGTCTGTGTATTTTTTTTGTCCAACTCATTCAGAACATTTGTTTCAACATCTACCGACAAATTTTGTATTTGCTGCCCCTAGCTATAGTTGTAATCAGATATGAAGGCCCAAAAGGAGGTCCTGGAATGCGAGAAATGCTCTCTGTAACAGCTGCTCAGCTGGGTCAATGATTAGGAGAAAAAGTCGCATTGGTTACAGACGGAAGGTTCTCTGGGCCGACTAAAGGATTTATGGTTGGCCATATTACACCTGAAGCAATGGTCGGAGGAGCAATCGCGCTAGTAAAGAATGGTGATAAAATTATGATCGATACAATAAAGGGGAAGATCGATCTGTTGGTATCAAAGTCAGAGTTAAATAGAAGAAAGAGAAAATGGAGACCAATAAAACCACATTATGCAAAAGGGATACTTGCCAAATACGCCTCATTAGTGAGCTCAGCCTCGATAGGAGCCATAACTCTTCCGTTGATGTGATCTAACACATAGCATGACATAATCAAATGAAAGGTTAATTCAATTCCTGAATGATGGAAGAAATTGGGTGAGAAATGCCACCAGTATACGAGGTATTTTTCTATTCAGACTACCTGCTTCCAAAGGAAGACCTTAGCTATTGAGATTAATCCAATTGATGCGTACGGCTCTATTACAAAGAAGAGAGGAGTAGTAATAAAGCCTCGTTCGGAATTGGCTGAAATTAGCAAGCCTTAGTCATCCGAAAGCGGCTGGGCTGACGAAAAGGATAGGCTTAGTAGATCCAGAAAAGTATGAGTCTTATGTGAATCTGGATGCCTTATTTCCATTTCGAGATCCAGAAAGAGTTCTTTTAACTGTAGCAATGAATACATGATGAAAAAAATGAACTGATGATCAGAGTAGCCGCCTTGAAAATATACTTATAAAACTAGGATAATGTCTAACAATGGTATATCACCATAGATCTGATGCGGGGGTTGCCAAGCCCGGTCAACGGCGTGAGATCAGACAGATGTGTCGACACGACGCTCAGATGTTATAGCCTGACTGAGGTACCTCATCTCTTAGGGGTTCGTGGGTTCAAATCCCACCTCCCGCACCTTCACATATTCTTCCTTCTTATTACTTTGCTACTTCTGGAATGAGACTCTTATGGTGGCATAGTATACTATTATATAGATGACAGAAACGGTCTTGTCAGCGGCTGAAAAAATACTAACGAGAACTGTCGTTTCCTGTATGGTTAATTAAAAGCTTCTGCTAATTTGAAGGAGATCGCAACTAATCGCTAGAAATATCAGCCTGTTTCTCAAATCATACGGTTATTATATTCGATAACCGTGGAATTGGAAATACAACAACCGGTATCAAACCATTTTCGATTCAGCAATTTACAAATGATACAGCTGGTTTGCTGGATGCTCTAGTGTTCTTGGATTTTCTGTGGTTCTAAAATAGTTCAAGAGCTTACTCTTATGCATCCAGAAAAAGGTTAACAAGTTTATAATTTACGGTAGTGATTGTGATGGAAAAGAACATGTACCTCCCTCCCCAAGCTACACTCCGCATTCCCGAAAATGGATTGCAGAGAATTCACATTTCTAACGCAATAAAGTTTGTGTCTAAAGAAATTGATCCAGATAGTATAGCGGGACAGCTTGGAGTGAGCCTGGTCTCCATGAAATGTAACGTTCTCTTCATTTGCTGAGTAGTAATAGGGTTGACTAATTCTTATTAACATTTTTGATAGTGTCGTTTTTAATAGTGTTCCCAACAGAGTCTCTAAATCCCAAGAATCATCGTAACGAACACCATTGATAAAGAAAGTGGGTGTACCATTTACACCATTACGTACTCCGCTAAGAAAATCCTCACGGACACGTCCTTCCTCCGCACGACGAATCTAGCTCTGGCATTTCCACAAAATACTATAGAGGTTATGGAGAGTTTTTTAGAGTTTTATTTATTAATTTAGCTAAGTCAAATAATAAAATATTGGCATTGATGACTCGAGCTGAGTTTTATGGAACAATTAAACTAAAAAAAGAAATGAGGAGAGAAAAAAAGGTTTTCTTCAATGACTTAGAGATATTTGCTTAAGAATGTCAACGTCTTTTGCCACGCATCAGCAGTTTGTTGCGGAGCATAATTAGCTCCAGGAGGATTTGCAAAGGCATGTCCTAATCCCTTGTATATGAGAATTTCATTTGTAATACCCTCGCCATCCAATGCTGCTTTGAATGCGTTTATGAGTGATAATGGATTAGCTTGGTCATGGTCTCCAAATATTCCTAACACAGGCCACTTTATCTTTGAGAGTTCTTGTTTATCTATAACCAATGGAGTTCCATAGTACAATATAGTAGCGGCAAGAGGGTGTTGTTCACTATGCAAGGCTAGTTGCAGTGATTGCCCGCCGCCAAAACACCAACCAAAAGAAGCTATTTTAGAACTATCTACAAAAGGAAGAGAACTTACATATTTTACGGCTGCTTGTAGGTTAGAAATAGCTTCTTGCGGGTTATCTCTAACTGATTTTACTAACTGCGAAGCTTGATTTGGATCGTTGGTTGATTGCCCCTTAAACAGATCCACTGCCAATACAACATATCCTGCTTGCTTAGCAAGAGTGCGTGCCATGCTTCGTATGTTATCATTTATACCCCAAAATTCATGAATCATAATTACTGCTGGAAGTTTCTTGCCTGTAGCGGCGGTACTAGAATTGCCATTAGTAGCAGTGGGAGAGGGATATACCAAGTAGCCAGAAGCATTGTCAAAGTATTTGACTTCTTTATTAATTTGTAATCCCTCTTTAGTGGCAGTAGCAGTTGAATTTGAGATTGTATGGTTAGCCGTAGTTTGTAGCTCAACTCACAG
>DAOM01000087.1 GCA_002501855.1 Candidatus Nitrosopolaris nunavutensis | reverse complement strand
TCAGTTATGCAACATAGCAGATAAAATCTATAGAATTAAATCAGACTCAGATTCTAGAGTATGCATCGTCCAATCGCCAGCACAAATTTCCGACCAATATCTAACGGCCACCAGTGTGCACATAAGCACATATCGGTCTATTATACTCTATTAACAATCGAGTGGAAACCTGTATATGCGCCACTCCGCATAAGGAAAGGAAGCTCTATTAGTTTTAGCTTTTTCTCCTAGCAGTCAGCGAGAAAAATTAATTACCCCAAAATAGATCATCTAGGCTCGACTGTCGTGGCTTGCCTAAGAGTGATTTGAAATTAAAGTTTAGTGACGAAAGTAGCTGATCAAACGTTGCTTCCATGGCGTCTACGTATTTTTCTGTATCTACCTCTTCGGGTCTTGCAAGTTCCACAGGTTTAACCCCGTCACCGGTTATTGTTTTTACATACGATACAATATCTCCTGCTTTCAGGTCCCTGCCTATATCTACTAGCAACTTAGCTGCCTTGATGTGTTGAGGCAGACCTTTGTAGGTTCCTGTCTTCGCATCCTTGCCGTCTAATGACATGGCCCAACTTGATCCCGTGGCCTTGCCATATTTATCAGGAGATTTATTTATCATTACATTGAAACTAAGTTCTTCTAGTGGTATTTTTCTCTGCTCTAAATTGCGCGCGTTTTGTTGAATGATTGTTTTGATTTTTTGTTTTGCAGATTCGAAGTCGTTTTCGGAATTTACTTTGCTCAAAATATCCAAGATACTATAAAATGCCCTTCGTATAAACGGAGGAGTATGGGATTTCTTCCCAGTTAGGCCTTTGACATCTACGGTACCGTCGGCCAGGACACCCAGATAATTTTTCTTCAGATCGCTAAACACCACATAGCGATATTGCTTGTCTATCTCTAGGTCTACGCCAAGGACGCTTCTAGCCCAGGCAGCAATTTCGTCCACCCGCTTATTTGAAGGATTTTTCAAAAAAAGTGAGTCAGTATCTCCATAAATCACCTCTATACCTATTTGCTTGCACTTCTCAATTGTCCTAGCGGTGGTACTTCTTCCAATAGCAGCGGTTGCGTCAGCGACAGGCAAGCAGTACAGCGGAAATATCTCCGCCCCCATCACTCCATAGGCAGCATTAAGAATTACTTTAATTGCCTGGCTAACTACTCCGTAAAGTTGACGTTCTTCATGACTCAGTGTTTTGTCCCTAGATAGATGTTTATAATAATTCACTCTCAAATCTCGCAAGGAGCCTATTAAAAGCGAAGTTATTCCTCTCTTTTCCTTGCAGATCCAGTGTGTCGTTTCCGGGATATGCTGTTTTGGGTCGCTTTTGCATGATATATGGGGACAGTTGACGGTTTCATAAGAAAGATTGTGAACTTTAATAATGCTGGGATATAGACTTGCAAAGTCAACTACTACTACATTAAAATGGATCCCGAGTGTTGGCTCGACTACCAAGCCGCCTCGGTATTTTTTCTCTTTAATTATTGCTGTAGTTGAAGCAGTTCCTTTTTCTTGTAACTCAGAACGTCGAGGGATCAAGGCACCTCGCCTGCGGTGTTCATAATATAATATTCCTCTTATCCATTGGCTAACGCCGAAACGGGAAATATCATCTAGAGGTAACCTGCCAATTCTACAGATAACCACTAAAAGTTTCATCAACAAGTTGTCGTTGAAAGTGGTCAAGCGAAGGGTTAGATCAGCGTCTTTGAGGCAATATTCCGCTAATTTCTGGATTGGAAGATCACTTATATCACCTTCAAATTCGATTTTGCTGTCATTAAGGAGAGCTTCACAAATCGCATTTAATGTGTATTCTGAGTATTTGTGACTAAAAGCATATAGTTGTACGGATCTGTTCTGAAAAGTTCTGAACAAATCGATATGCAAGCCATGTCTCGTTTGAACTGGTTCTGCTCGAGTCCCTCGTTTCACAAATGTTTCCCTCTTCACTATGATCGGTACTTCATCTTTAGTGATGACCAGTTTTGTAATTGGATCAATTCTCGGATCTTGTGATCTGGCATAAAGATAGGGCAGATCAAAATCGTCACCATTGTAGGTAAGTATAATCGGGTATGAATCGATAATTTTAAATGCTTTTTGTAACATCTCTTTTTCTGTGTTGCAGATCTCTGCTTCCGGAATGAACGGGATACTATACTGAGTTTTCTTTTGGTCTAACACGAGTACCTTTCGGAAGCCATTGTTTGCTGCGAATCCCACAGCAATAACAGTTCTATCATGATCACGGGGCGTAGGCATTCTACCCTCTTCTGATTCAACTTCGATATCAACAGAAAGTCTTCTTAAGTCAGGAATAGGTTGGTTGAGGAGGTTGGCCCAGCTCGTAATGTACTGTTGATATTGTTGATTCCCGATTCCTCCTGCTTCCTCTTTAATTTTATCCCACAATAGGTTCTTGAGTTCAAGTTGAACCTTGTCTGAAATTTGGTGTTCAAAATTGCTAATTTCTTCTCCTTTTCTAAAATAATATGCACCTGGAATTAACCCTGTATCATAGAGATAATTTTCATGATATTTTATATCAGCTTCCCATGAGGTGACTTTTTCTCTAATACTATTATTAGTACCGCCAATTGAAAGAGGATCAGGAGCAATTATTTTAAGGATATTAATCTCCTTATCGGTAATCAACTCCTTTTTCTTTGTCTGTTCCAGGGTGAATTTTGGTTCTGTCTCGATAATTTTTTTGACTGTATCGAAATATTGCATTTTTGTATAGCAATACGGTTTGTGATTTGTTCTGTCACGCCAAAAGCAGATAGAATGCTCATGAAGATCATAAAACTTCAAGTAAACTTTTTGCTCTTCACCTAAATAGATCGCCGATAGCAACATAGCAGGACGATTTTCTGGTAGCTCTCTCAAATCCTCAAACCTTCTTTTTTTGCCCCCCAGAATATGTTCTTGCTGAGTCAAGATGTTATTAAATTGCAAATCATAATAAAAGCTTACGGTAGATGCTAAAACATTCGAGTAAACTATGGCAAAATAGTTTACCTAATCTTTGGGACAGCGTGCTTCATTAGCATTTTCAGGAACGAAAATTCTACCCAATATAATGATTTTTAAAAGCATTTTGCTTGCTGTTTAAGATTAAATTTATTGGCAATTTTGATAAATTGCTTCAACTCTTTTCGATATATATTTTGTCAAATATTCATAGTGTACCTTTCATGCCGCTTCAGGATTTTTTACTCCCTTTGGAGAACGTAAAATTTCATAGCAAATCTTCTGTTCGGTATGGGGATAAAAAATACCACGTCTTGATAACGGACAGAAGGATAATTTTATTCGCACAGAGGGGCCATATTCTTAAGTCAGATGATATTGTAAGTGAGAGACTCGATCGACTTCACGGACTGGAATATTCAGAAAAAGGGCTAATGTTTAAAATATCAAAGATTTCCATCCAGGGGACCACAAGAATAGATATACATGGACCGGCCTCGGAACTAAAGCCGATGTTTCATAATATGCAATCACTCATAAATAGTGAGTGAGGAGTCGAACGTGGTTGTCATCATGATACGTCCATTACAATCGATATACCCCGTACAGTTAATTCTCACATCATTGGGGCATTGTTTTCGTCTAGCTCGTCAGCATCCTCATGGTCGACGTTGGTTGTGCCTTTTCTTTACATTATCAAGTGGACCTATTAAGAGAACAAATTTCATTATGCTTATTACTACCTAGAGATAGTAATACTGGTGAACATAGGCTATGTCCGATAGTAGTCAGCTTCTTGTTCGACGAATTAGGGATGGAACGGTGATCGATCACATTGAGTCTGGTCGTGCTATGCTCGTTTTGCGCACGCTCAATATTACAGGTAAAGAAGGCAACGTCATCACTGTCGCTTTAAACGTTCCGAGTAGCAAACACGAGAAGAAAGATATTATCAAGGTAGAAAATAGATTTTTGGAGAAGAATGAGACTAATAAGCTAGCATTAATTGCACCACATGCAACCATCAATATAATAAGAGAATACAAATTGGTAGAAAAGCGAAAGATACAGCTCCCCGATTCCATTATGGGAATTTTTAGCTGTCCGAATTTAAATTGCGTCACAAATAGTGAAGAGGATATCAGAGCTACTATCGATATCATAGACAAACACAAGATAATAATGAAATGTAGGTACTGTGGCAGGACACTTACAATAAATGAATTAGTCTCCTGATCCAAAAACACCCAACGTCACTCATACCGCTTTACCTACCGCTCTTGCTTTGGTTTATCGGACTCCTCTAAACCTTACTAACTTCAGATTTATACCTATATTTGATATTATAACAGGTCCTAAGATTTTATAAGTAGTACTGATGATCGAGTCTCTAATGTTAGAAGCTGACGATGCCGTCCGGGTTATTGATACGATATCGAGTAATCTGATTGGCGTCAGCAAAAACAAAGTTAACTTTGCGAGACTGCCGGACACGTTCTGGGGTTATTTTGCAAGGGGACATGATGGCAAAGGTAGATTTGCCGTGATTATTACATATTCGGAAAGCGGCGAAGATGTAGATGAATTGATAAAGATTTATGAACGATGGGCTGTGAACAAAAAGGCCAAGAAGTAACTCCTTCGCTTTGGTGTATATCTGAGGAAAGTCTTAGTATTATCGTAAGACCCACACTCAGAATACTCTGATGAAGGTATGCAACAATGAACACAAAAGTATGATAGATTAAGAGAAACTACAACTTCTTTCACCAGCGTGTTCTGTACGATCGAAACTAGCAGATAACAAGACATCAATTGATTGTTTTCAACCGTCTTTGTACTTAATTAACAGGACGGCTTAGGGGCTTTTTTACGATCGACTGACTAATGCTATCAGTGGCATAAGAATTATTTTTTTCTAGTCGCTCCTTGATACGGCTGTCTATCCTTTTTGACAGAGCTCTAAGACTTAAATTATGACTACCTTCCCAAAAGAGTTTATTACATTTTTTACATTCGAAAAATTGTGTATGCCGGTTGATAATGTTGAAAGAGATTTTTCCTTTAACATCCGCATGCGATATCTCAGACAACAATCCGTTACACATACAACATCGAGAACTGACGTCTATATAAGGCCCTAGCATCATCCCGAAACTGAAAAATGTTTGTGCAATATTTTCCAGGTCATTCGGACCGTTGAGCAAGATCCCCTGTGCTCCAGCTTTCATAATTCTCCTATACATATCCTTGTCGCAAGTTAAAATCACTCTATTCTGCTTGATTCCGATCGCTATTATCTCATCGTCTGGGCTGTCTGCGATATACAACGTGTCCAAACCAAAAAAACGTAATTTTCGAGCGACACTTCCGAGCATCGCATCGACTAGGAAGGCCGGTTTTGATCTAACTAATGACTTCCTCGCCCCTACATTCTTCGCAAGTAAAGGTTCCATCAGCAAATTGCAAAAGATCAGACCATTCCCCGCATTCGTCGCAATATCCAGAAACAGAACCAGCAGAACGGCCAGTCTCCCCTCTAACAATTGCTGCTTTCTCAGAAATTACATCGACGAGCTCTGGGGTAACCGCAATTACGTCTGACGCTGAAATAATGCCAACCAGTCGGTTCTTATAAACTACACCCAACCGTTTGATAGTATGTTGTCGTAGCACTCGAGCAGCTTCGGTGACGCCCTCCTCCCCTTCTATGGAGTGGAGTTTTTGCATGATATCTGAAACTCTTATGGTACTTGGTATGACGTCCTTGACCACAGCATTTGAAACGATATCCCAGTCGCTAACAATTCCGACTGGATTTTCTCCTTCCATTATTATAATGCTACCAACCTTTTGATCTTTCATCTTTAAAGCAACATCGTTAACTGTATCTGTAAGAGCGGCTGAAACCACCGGACTGTTCATTATATCTCTAACAAGTACTCTTGTCGGCATATTAGCGTCTCTATGTTGTCTTGCTAGCTCTTTCTTTACCACGACAGTGAATTCATTTCTAGCTTTAATTACTTTGCTCATCGATTCTCTGCTTTGCCAGAGAGCTCTTTTCCCCTTCCCCTTTTTCAGTCAGAAAAATTTTTGAATGTCCTGATGGAATTGCCCTAATAAAATCACCAATATCAATTGATTTAGTGAAATCTGCTAGCTGAGCATTCGAATCATCTTTGGCATTTGTGTTTGTATAGGCTGCCTTGACTAGATCTGTCTTAATTTTTTTTGCTACGCTGTTCGGATCCATCCCCCCAGGCAATAATTGCGAGTAAACTACCGATCGTTTCTTTATAGCATTGGTAGGTCCGCAAGCAAGAACATAGTGCGAATCTGACCGTACAAGTCCGACTGCTAGCTTTATTTCGATACCCTTTATGTAATTACGCTTACCTTCAATTACGAACGAACCTCTCGGAAGAAATTGTCCGGTCGGAGCACCTCTCTTTATTTGACTAGGTTCAACCCAATAGGCATCGGCGCTGAACAATCCGTCTTTCCAAGCTCGGCTGAATGAGACAGTTGCCTGTGCTACCTCCATGCGACTAGCACCTATTTCGCTAACTTGCTTTGCGTCCTTAAGGATAAAGAATGGTGAACCATGTACCTCAGCATGAAATACCATGTCTTCTTCTGTCAAATGCTTTCGAATAATGGCCGAGTTTGATGATGCGTCCCTTCCGCCAATTGCAAGCAATCCTTCGCTCGTAATAAACCATCTGTAACGCTCATACCATTCTTTAGCAATTTGCTCTTTAATAACGATCTTGTCCTGGATTGCGGTTGTCTGATTTCTCAAATTACCGAGTTGAGTGTGCAGTTTTGCCTCTGCGTCCTCAATAGATATACAGCCTCTTTCCAACTCTTTTGCCCTTCCAAACAAAAGAGATGATATTTTTGCCAAGCTCGAACCTGCTGTCGGAACACGTTCACCGAGTACTTCAAGGTATTTTCTCCCCTTATCTGTAACGATAAGCGCAGAGCTAGCACCAAGGAATTCTTTCATTGAATCGTCATCGAAAGTATAATTAGTTCCCTCGAAGGAGATTGCCATCAAGTCATTAGCAATCTTCCTTATGACGGCGGCCTTCGAAATAACCTCCTCCTTTGCTTTATTCTGTTCTGCTAGGTCATGCTCTAGAATTGCTATTCTTTTATCAATATCAGTAGTTTTCGAATTGCTATGTCTTTCCGTTATCTCGTTGGCTAGAACCTCATCTATTGCTTCCATGTAGGAGTGGGCTGTTCTCATCCTCGTCGTCGGTATCGGCTTCAAGGAAGGAATGTTCGTAGTTGGAATAGCAACTGCATCTCGTGCTTTTCCATCGTCATCTAGAATTACAAGTGCTTCGTGACTTCCTGTACTGATGTCTGCAACAAGATCCTTTGTAACTGTATAAATTCTAGACATGTCATCATCTGAAAGTTGTCCAATATTTGGAGCAGAAACACCAGCCCTCCTAACTATTTCTTCCACAAATTTTTTTGGAATTGAAATATTTCTGCCTAACCACCGCAAAACGTCCAGGTCTTTTGCTTCTGTCCTATTGCGCATAATTTGTAACTGTTCGAGTGTGATATCCAATACATCAGTTCCGCGAGTTGGGGGAGGAAAATATTGGTGTCCCTTCTTCAGAACTCTGTGTCTAACTTGAATAGGATTTAGAATAGCGAGAATCTGCATCTTTTCATCACACAATATAAAGTTTCCAACACCGAAAAGTTCGGCCACAATTACCCTTGATTTACCGTCAAAATGCTTAAACCTTATTGTGATAATGCGCTCACTACCAGATTGCTGGATAGCTTCGATCTTGGCCCTCTCGACCTCAGGTCTAATGATCCCGATAAGGTCACTCTCCTCTACCTGTTTGAACTTGAACCTTGTAAGCCATATGCCTCGAACAGATAACATTAACGTAATATCGGGCTCTGTAGAATGATGCATCCGGAAAAGAAAAGAATCTCTTGTCACCGCAACGATATTACTTACATAATACTCTGAAGTGATCTTTGAATTAATCTCGCTGATGAGATATCTCAGTTCGATGCCTGATAGCTCCATAACCAATGATAGTGAGATCTTCCACAAATATTAACCAAAATACACTGCGTACAAACGTTTCGCACATGCTGACGGACAACCGCAAGGAATTAAACCTAGTATAAATTAATGACAAAAGTAATATAATTGGATCCTCTTGACAGAGTTTTTTACATGAGAGCCATTCTTGGATTGATCGGTGGTATATTTACAGGTTTTGCTATTGCACCGGGAACTGGTCAAGGCGTCGCTATTGGGACGGCGATATTGATAGGGCTACTATTCTACATTATATCGTATCAAGTCGCAAAGCGTATGGCTAAGAATATCGCAAAGCCGCAGAGACGCAAGTTGGCTACCAACGGAATATTTCCGTTTATTTTCATGCTAATTATGTTTATGATTGCAGTTTATACTGGATTGCATCAGAACATGCCACTGTTAAAATAGACGGTGTTCCAAAATAAGATGAATCCAATGCTTTGGACTTACCGTACTGGCGGGATTCCTGATGAATTATTTGAAAGGTCTGAGGAAGTTCCAATTACAAAGGAGGAGATACGAGCGCTCGTAATTAGTAAATTACGTTTGAGAGAAGATTCCTGCGCGATTGATGTGGGATGCGGGAGCGGAAGCATTACCGTAGAGCTTTGTTTGCAAGCCCGAGGAGGCACAGTATATGCCATTGATTTCGACAAAACTGCGATAGAACTAACTAAAAGGAATCTCTTTAAGTTTGGGGTGAAAGCCGAGGTAATCTTCTCCTCTGCTCAGGATATTTTGCCATCCATACCCCAGGCTGACGCTGTTATAATCGGCGGGAGCTCAGGGGACACGGCGCGAGTTATTCGTTTGGGCATAGACCGATTAAAGAAGGGAGGTAGAATAGTAATCGATACTATTCTAGTCGAAACATTGTATGATGCAATCAGTACAATTAATGAAGCTCAGCTTTGCGAAGTCGATATTACACAGGCCACAATTGCCAAGGCTAAGAAGATAACAAGTGGTACAATGATGGTTGCTCGAAATCCGATAACGATAATTTCTGCCACAAAGCCATGAATCAGACTATATTAGTATAATATCAAAGCCAAAATGAGGAAGATTTTGCTGACATCTTGCTATTAATTGAAAATAAGAGAAAGTGAATATAAATAATCCGGGTAGAGAGATTGGATGCATGAAGCTATTCTGCGTAGGTTGCGGACCCGGCGATCCAGAGCTGCTTACTGTCAAGGCCGTAAATATAGTTAAAGCAGCAGATGTAATTTTTGCACCCACCGCCAGAGACGGCAAGCCGAGTATCGCCCTTTCGGTAGTAGAAAGGCATTTGAAAAAATCAGCTAGAACCGTTAGCCTCGTATTTCCAATGACCAAAGAGAGAGAATCGTTGAGGGACTATTGGAAGAGAAATGCTCTAGAGATAGCCGAAGCAGTGAGATCAGACAAAAAAGTGGTATACTTAACAGTAGGTGACCCAGCGTTGTATAGTACATGGATTTACATTCACAGAGAATTAGTTTGCAATCATGAAGATATCGAAATTGAAATCGTGCCTGGTGTTACATCGATGTTTGCATTTGCTGCACAAGCAAAGATGAGTCTTGCTGAAGGTGACGAGACTGTTGCAATAATTCCTGCTTGCTATGATCTAAATAGAATCAAAAAAGTTGCGAATTGTTGCGATACACTTATTTTCCTTAAGGACGGCAGATATTTTGACAGGGTAATTGAAATGCTTTCTGAAGCAGGATTTGGAGATGATTCAGCTATAGCTATTGCCCAGGACATATCCGTGGAAGGCGAGATCTTGAAAATGAACAAACTACGTGATATGGTGGGGACAAAAGGTCCCACTGAAAAATATTTTTCGATAATGGTCGCAAAAAAGAATAACCATGATAGAAAGTAATACAGTTTATTTTGTAGGATCTGGCCCAGGCGACCCATCCCTCATTACACTTAAGGCCAAGGAATTGCTAGAACGAGCGGACGTTATAGTTTATTCTGGCTCGCTCTTGAATCCCAAGATCTTAGAAGATAAAAAAAAAGATGCAGTGCTTCATGATGCGGCTCTTATTGATAGAGAGAAAATTTATGAGATATTAAGAGATTCCACAAAAAAAGGAAAACTAGCTATACGATTTCATGATGGAGATCCAAGTCTTTTCAGCGCCATTAGAGAACAGATTGACAAGCTAGAGCAAGACGGAATTCAGTGTAAAGTAGTTCCCGGAATCACTGCTATACTTGGTGCAGCGGCTGTTATGAACCTAGAATTGACTTTACCTGGTAATACTCAAACGCTAATAATAACACGAGCAGAATCAAGAACGCCGGTACCTCCAAGAGAAAGGATTTCGGAACTGGCTAAACATGGCGCTACGATGGCACTTTATCTGAGCGTTCACCTGATAGCCGATGTAGTACAGGAGATTATGAACAGTGGCGCTTACACGCAAGACACGCCTGCAGCTATTGTTTATCGAGCAACTTGGGAAGACGAAAAAATAATCAGGGGAACACTAGGTGACATTGTAAAGAAGACACACGAAGCTAAGATAATTAAAACTGCTGTTATTATAGTCGGAGATGTGATAGCCCCCAAGAAATATGAATTTTCAAAAGTTTATGATGCAGGTTTCACACACGGATACAGAAAGGCCACGAAATAAAGAACACTTCAATTTTCGTGTTACTGACTATGATTAAATCATCGCCGTATCCTTACTATAGACATTGGCTGTCGTGACGGATTCATATATGGGGATGTTTTTGCCTGAGGATGTCTCGCAAAGAATTACGCTGTTTATTGGAGGCAAATTAGAATTCCCTTTCATAAAAAAAGAGGAACTAATGGGGACTTTCTTTATTTTTGGAAAAAATAATGGACTCTACGGAGAGGAAGAGATCTTAGCTGCCACCGATCTCGGAAAGAGAACAGTTGCGCATTTAACTAGAACCGTTCGCATGTTTCATAACTCCCCTAACAAAATGGATTCTAATTTCACGAGGGAGAATTACACTAAAAGGGTCTTACAAATTTCTATCGAATTAAGGGATAATACAACGAATACCCCCTTTAGTCTGTCTCAAATGAACAAAAGAATCGCAGGGGATCCGACCATTCTCACAGATTGTTTTGCACAACATATAGCTTGCCATCAACAAGACCAATTTTTTGAGATATTTCAGCCATTAAGAGAAAACCACCTTCCTGTCTCTTTAAGAAGGAAACTTGAGGGCAGAATGCTACTACTCGGATTCAATGTTAAAGGTTCAAGCGCTTTACCGTATGAAAGTACCCTTGCCGCATACTTAATGTGGATGAAAAAATTCAACAGTTAACAAATCGTCTCTCATTGAGGATATAGATTTAGATATTGACATGTACTGACACACGATTGGTCATGGTTAGTGATATCACAATAAAATGGTGCCTGGAAGAGCGGTCTACCCTTGTTGGTGAAGGCACGCGTGAGTTGTATTGATAAAATTTCCCGTTCCTATTATCGATCAGAAAGCTGGCATGAATTGCTACTGCACAAGCTTTAAGGGAGTAGGCGGACTGATAAAGCAACAAGCCGATGAGTTCCAAGTCTCTGAAATAATAGATCCGGCAGTCTTCAATGATTTGTCGTCTGTACAAGACCAACTCCATAGATACCCGCTTTACATTTTAGAGAAAAGCAATATTGATTCTAATCATGCTATATCGCAAATCAAGAAAAGATTCGGCATTCCACTTAAAGTCATAGGGTTAAAAGACGCAAAGGCAATTACAAAGCAGTATGCTACAACAGAACAATTAAAAAATATACCAAAAGAGATACGAACCGATCAAATATTTCTGACTCTCAAAGGGTTTGGCCGAAAACCCTTAGCAAAAGCGTCACTTCTCGGGAACGAGTTTACCATTATCATCAGCAACAACAATCAGTTAGACATGTCTACATTCGAGCGTGAAATAAAAGATATTGCCAATTTTTATGGACTGCAAAGGTTCGGGAGTGAACGATCAGTAACACATCTCGTCGGAAGGGAGATCGTAAGGCGTAACTTCAAAAACGCCGTTGAATTACTATTATGCTATACTAGTGAATACGATTCCAAAACGAGCAGGGAAATTAGGGAAAAGAGTCGAGATCCCCATAATTATGCTCGGCTTCTAAAACTACTTCCTCGAGGAATGGATATCGAGTGTCAGCTGATGTCTGCAATATTACAAGGCAAGGATGTAATCCATGCGCTGAGAGTCATTCCAATTAATATGCGAAGATTATTTGTTCAGGCGTATCAAGCATATATATTCAATATCTGCCTGAGTACAGCAATCAGAAACGGGGAAAACCTGCTTAAAGGTAAAGAGGGGGATCTCTGCTTTGAAATAGGAGGTCCGCTAATATTTGGCAAAATAAGAAAGTTTAACTCGATATCGGATTCAGAGTCTAATGTAGTTCCAGCGATTAGATTAGCTGGCTACTCTTTTCAGGCTGGCAAAGGAAGATTTGAGTTAATAACGAAAGATACAATGCAGGATGAAGGTGTAGTGGCTAGAGACTTTTATATAAAAGAAATGCAAGAGCTGAGTTCGCAAGGAGGATTTAGACAAGCTCCTTTGTGGTGCAGGGATTTCTCTGTCATAGACAAAACTATGCTGACGTTATCATTTAAGCTGCCTAAGGGGTCTTATGCTACAACACTATTGCGTGAATTAATGAAGCCCTTCGATCCTATAAGTTCAGGATTCTAGATGCTTGACTAGCCTAACTAATAGTCTATGAGTGAGTTCTCTGCCATCTAATTAATAACGTATAGAAGACTACTTAACTTGATACCATTCTTGTCTTTTCCGCTTCTGTTGCGGAAATAATACGGATTAAAATCTGCAGTTTAACGTTGCCAAAAATAACGTTATTGAGAATAGGCGGTTATTAGTGGACCAATCTACATTTAGATTGAATGGACCATTAGGATAAAATAATAAAATCTTATGTGACTGTTAACACTTTTGTATAAGTTTTTTTGGACAGACCATATAAGGCCTAAACAGTAATTGATAGCATTATGAGAGCTGCTAATAGAATCAGAATTGGTAGAGATGTTGACGTGTAAAATATATCTGATGAAGACGTGTTGGTTGCGCAGAGCAAATACATGTCGATAGATGGTCAGCATAAAACCAAAGGACAACTAACAGGTCTAGCGGGTCAAGCGATCTGGGTTGATGCAATATGACAGTTTATGACAAGCTTATAGGTATGACACCATAACATTGACCTGTCCTGTTTAAAGCGAGTTAGCCATCCATTATGCTGTAACATTTTTGTTTACTTCCTACTATCATAACAGCAATTGAGGGATTAAGATATTTTTTGCTAACTGAAGATACATATCGATTCCAATTCATTAAGGAATCAGTCTCTATTCAATCCACATGTACGAATTGCCTCTACAATATCGAGCAGAAGGTTTTCATACGCCAGACATTCGAACTTCAGACAACTCGCTAGGTATGCTACTTAGTAAGATAATACTACTTATTTTAAATAATTCATGTTTGCTGAAACTTGCACGACAAAGCATGAGAGGATAGAGCATTTTAACAGGGCAGACAATTGGGATTGCTCATATTAAGATCTCTTAAAGATCCTTTCAAGTTATTGTATGTAAAGTCCAAATAGTAACCAAGTCATAGCTAGGTACTAATAGCTAAAAGATAAATGTAGTTTCTAAAAGCAAATGAGACGACGGATAGCGGTCGGGACAATCTTGGTTTACTTTATGGCCTTACCCGCGACATAGTCCTTGGAAATAGTACTGTATCTTTTATATCTTGTAGATTCGCGATCCACCTAACTAAACGCTCTATTCCCATTCCAAATCCTGCATGCGGCACACTGCCGTACCTTCTTAGATCCAAGTACCAATCGTAGGCCTTCGGATCTAGAGCTTCTTTCTCTATTCTTTTGGTGATAGAAGTAATGTCATTCTCTCTTTCTCCTCCACTGCTAATCTCTCCAAAACCACGCGGCGCAAGCATATCTGCACTTAGTCCTATCCCTTCTTTTTCATGATCTTCCTTGACATAAAAAGGCTTTAACGAGATAGGAAAGTCAACTACAAAAATCGGCTTGCTGCGATTTCTTGTTAATTCACGTTCTGAGTCAACGTTCAGGTCGTCACCCCACTCTATTTTACGCTCGTTTCCATTATCTTCGATTATTGCAAAATCTTTAGAACGAAGAATTTCAATTACTTTTTCATATGATAGCTTATCGAAAGGCGGCTCGATCGATTTCAAGTCACTAAGATCTCTTTTAAGATAACCAAGATCTGCCGAATTTTCATGAACCGTATTATGAACTATATATGAAATTAATTTCTCTTGGATTCTTAATAAGTCATCGAGAATTATCCATGGAGCCTCAGCTTCCATATGTGTAAATTCAGCTAGATGTCGAACCGTTCTCGATTTTTCTGCTCTGAAAGACTCTGAAACACTCCAAACAGGTCCTAGAGAAAAGACCATCGCTTCAAGATAGAGCTGCGCACTCTGTGAGAGGTACGCATCATCATCAAAATATCTCACCTTGAAAAGTGTTGAACCACCTTCGACAGCATCCTTTACTATAACAGGAGCATTTACCTCCAACCAATTATTTTCAATA
Source organism: Candidatus Nitrosopolaris nunavutensis (assembly GCA_002501855.1). Classification (GTDB taxonomy): domain Archaea; phylum Thermoproteota; class Nitrososphaeria; order Nitrososphaerales; family Nitrososphaeraceae; genus Nitrosopolaris; species Nitrosopolaris nunavutensis. The sequence goes on along the minus strand of DAOM01000087.1, from coordinate 4,811 downwards.
AACCACTGACGCGCATATTTTAAAATCGAGGCCCGGATCTTTGCTATTGTGCTCATTCGCCTAGTTCTAACTGCGAGGTGTCTATTATCGAGCAGCAGATCCTCGCTCTGATACTCCCCTATGGGATAGTCAACTTTTGCTACGCCGTATATTTTGAGGTCAGTCGCTGTGATTTCATACCCACCTTCTGGAGCTCTTGAATCTTGCTGCAATTTGCCCGTAACTTCTATACATGACTCGATAGTGAGAGTAAGTGCCTTCTCAGTAGCAAGTACGCATTGAATTACTCCGCCTCTGTCATCCCGTATTAGCATGAAGGTATTTTCTTTTTGTTTTCGAATCCTATGTACCCAGCCCCGTACTGTGACGTCCTTTCCTATGTAGTTAGCATATTTGACATCGTTGCATCTAAGATGTATCACTAGTTAGAGTACTTTCAGACTCTGCTTCATAAGTGTATATCAATAATAAAACAGAGGGTCCCCGAGCCTCTATTTTGTATTACACGCACATCATGAGATACAAGATCAACACAAGATAGAATTAGGATACGATTAGCTTCCATTGCTAATAGCGTTGCACTAATAAATAGAAGCAAGAAGAATAATAATTCAGAAATGGCAAAGTTCGATGGTATAAAAGGTCAGGAACTTCTAGATGTAGAGTTAGGCGATAATGAAATTACTCTCATTTTCAAAGACAACAGATTTCTTTTCGTAAGGATTGAAAACGGGAGGTTCGTTTGTGAATCCGTGCCAGAGTAAATAAACATATAGCTTAAAGTTTACAGGAGTTCATTGAAAGAGACACAATTAGTCCACGCTTTAATTGTTACATTACTCGATGTGGTGAGTCGAATCGGCTTGGATGAGCTTCTCTGGAGGGAAAATCATCTGATCTCCCGACATATTGCATAGACGACATGAAGAGCGATGCGCCAGATGCCAAAAAAATAAGTGTGGGAGTTCTTTTCGCATGGTGTGAGCGTGGAACGTATATTTTCAATCTGAACTAGAACAATGGAAGATATCTGGAGCAACGGCAAGTCGTGCTAAGCATGGTTGAATAAATATTTCCGGGGTGGAAATATTAACATCTTCGATTAAGTTTGGAGGGAATTTGTATAAGTTGCGTGTATAAATTAAACCCGAGCCACCTGTGGTATGAGTATCGATAAGGAGATAATAGGTCGTGATAATGAGACGAGATTATCTTTTTTTCTCGGTCAAGAATCTTTTCTAATGCTCGAATCAGAGGTAGATCAGAAAGAGATAAGGGGTGCAGAGATATAGGGATAGATGGGGCGGCATAAATAAACCTAAACATAGATAATGATAATGAATCAATAACAATTACTGACATAGTAAATTTACTGCTAAAAGAAGTCCAGATTCCGACATTGCAGTCGGTGCCTTTTAATACTTACCCAAAGATAGCAACTGCCCTCGAAAATCTGCAATTGTATGGATGCGATGGAATAGAAGCAAGAATAAGGGATTCCCTGGTGGAACTGATTTCTACAGCAATTAAATTTCTTCTAGAAATCAGACACCTTAAGGTGCTTGACCAACAAAGTATGATAGCTTCTTCGGCATCGTCATCTTCATTTTCAGCTGCATCTACTCCCACCACGACTACTACTACGACTACTACTACGACTACTACTACGACTAGTGCAACTGCGATAGATTATTCGAAACTCACAGAGGAAGAAAAATACATTTTGGATGCGGAAAAAGAGTCTGAAAGAAGGAGAAACGATATACTGCTAGCAATTACCAAAGGCAGGCCAAAAGTACTCGAATCGATTTCAAAACGAGTACGTTCAAAGTATATTGTAATCAGGTTTTTAAAACCAATGGAACAGTTTATGGGTGTAGATATGAAAAGATATGGGCCATTTCGGCGAGAAGACGTAGCCGTTCTTCCCTTTGAAAATGCGCGGTCCTTGATCGAAAATAGCCATGCAATGGAAGTACAAAGCACATCTTAATAAACAAAAACACATTAATCATTATATAAAATAACAAGCATCCTAAGTGAGTGAAAGCTGCCAACTTCGAAAGACCAGGTTTAGAATTTTTAAAGTTGATCGACGTAGAAGAACCAAAAATATCAGATCACGATGTATTAATACGTGTTAAGGTAGCCCAATCGATTATCGTGCTGTGTCAGGTGGAGTAGAAGTAAAACCTTTACCCCACATTCCAGGATCTGAACTGAGTGGTGTGGTAGAGAGGATTGGAACTCATGTGACGAGCATAAAGGAAGGTGACAGAGCTATTGTATATAGCAGAGTGTTCGATGGAACCTGCGATATGTGTTTAAATCAATCTGAAATGCTGTGCAGAAACGGAGGAATAATTGGTGTGATAACTAATGGCGGCTTTGCAGAGTACATTTCAGTTCCGGAACGAAATGTGTTTAAAATACCCGACGAAATGGATTGGGATTTAGCTGCGAGCACGTCAATAAGTATTTTAACAGCTTTTCATGCCTTAAAGGAGGCTTCACTAAAAGTAAATGACTGCCTGATCGTCTTTGGTGCCTCAGGGAATACTGGCATAATGGCGCTTTAACTTGGTAAGAAAATTGGAGCAAAGGTTATTGGAGTTTCTAATCAGCACTGGATAACTGATTTCGGAGCTGATTATGTCATAGGGGATTACGATAACGTAGTAGAAAAGGTTGATGGAATTACTGAGGGTAGAATGGCAGATGTTGCTTTAAATTCGCTTGGTGTAAAGACATGGGATCGTAGCTTTGCCTCTGTTGGTGTAAATGGAAGATTAGTAACATTTGGAATCTTAACAGGAGCTGACGTTAAATTAAATATTCAATCTCTTTATTCTAAGCAAATAAAATTAATAGGCGCCACTGGAGGTAACCGGATTGAGCTCCAAGAGCTTCTTACTTCTTTTTCTGCTAAACATCTTATAGTTAAAGTATGGAAGAAGTTCAGCATTCAAGATGCCAGGAAGGCCCTGGAGGCACTATCTGCTAAAGAAAGAGAGGGAAGAATTCTGCTAGAAATCAAAAGTTAACACCGTCTTCTTCTCATGAACAATCTTATCAAATTCGTAGTTTACACGTCTGATTAAATGCCTGGTTATTTATCGTCGGGGCACCATCCTTTTCGGTACTGACAACACCCACTCCTGCTCAAGAGCAGTTCCACCCCGTACAGATATATCAAGTTATATTCCGTCAATAGAGGTCTAGAATGCAGTCATAGTAATCACCAAAGAGGATAAGCCAATGCTGCTCATACCACAAGCACGTTAGTAGCGATGATGTCACGGTTTAGGATTGATAAATGTTGTTAAAGATAAAGAAAGAGAAACATAAGGTAGGGGTCTGTTAAGCCGTTATATATGTACTCTGCATCGCTATATGATAGCCGCGAAGCAGCAGGAGAAATTGAAACTCAAACGTTTAACGACAGATCAGGCAGATTCATGATGACTCAAACTGACGTGTGGCTGCATCAACATCTACAAAGCCGAAGAATATCAGAGATACTATCAAAATAAAGAAATCGCCCCCCCTAGCTGCTACTTAAAACTATGTATAACGACATTTCGTCTGCTATCCAATACCAATGCAATTTCTGACTGACGGCGCATCGCGTAACCAACCTCGGCTCATGATTTTATGCAGTTCAGTCTTGGAATTCTTCGGTCTTTTGATTTATTACTGTATTTTATTAATAGCAGATTTCCTTACTCCTGCGGCTCTAGCTACATAGTATTGATCTACTTTCCCATTGTGACATGCATCTAATCTTCCATTATTAGCAGTACACACATCAGTAACGACGTTTTTTAGTTGTCTATCACAAGCCTGAATTCCATTTGGTAAAGAGTTCAGACAAAAGTCAAGTATGCTGTTTAACCTTGCGTTAAGTTCACTTTGATTAACTCCAATAGTAGTAGAAGGAGCGTTTGATGAAGATCGATTATAGAGCGAAACGGCGCCGACCAAAACTGATGAACCAAGGACAGCCATCAGTCCGATCACCATCACTTTTTTGGCAGATACCACGTTTGTACATTACTGAAGTTCATGACGTGTATATAGTTATAGGGCATTCCTTTCGGGATCTTTTGACAATGAACACTCACATGCACTAGTAGTTCGAGAATGGCAATAAAAATATAATAAATTAGGCAAAAAATGATGCCGCCTTGGCTGTAGTAACTCCAAAGAGGAATCGCGTGCATACCAACATGGGAGAAAGAAATATCCCCCCTGAAGCAGGGTTTAACCTTATGGTCTGATCTTCAGTGAATAATATCTAATAGAGCACGAATTTACCGGTTTTAGTTAATCTCTACAGATATTGTGTTCTATTTGACTGACCATCTAAAGATAGATCATATTGTACCAGGCTTGGCCGAAATACCAATTCTTTTTTTCCGCTCTGCTTGGAAGACTTTATGATAAAGTAGATCAAATTGATAGAAATTAAGAATATTTAGAAAAGAAATAACCGTCAATATAATGTACAAAAAAGATACGGTTTGACTCGACAGAACCGTTAATTTAACCTATTAACAATCCCAACCACTGTTGGTACTAACTAAGAAATATAGCGCTCATGGTGCTAACTCAAATCGAGATGATTTCTTAGATTCCTGCATATGTTTCTGATGGTCACCTCTGTTACCCCTGCTGTTTGTGCGAAAACTGTCTGGCTTATACTACCTCCATTAATCAGACATGATAGGTAAAGAATTGACGCTGCAAGTCCCATAGGACTTTTTCCCGCAGATAGCTCACTTTTAGTTGCAGCATTCATGATATTGATT
>DAOM01000005.1:24576-26325 GCA_002501855.1 Candidatus Nitrosopolaris nunavutensis | reverse complement strand
AAGGCGAGAGAATATTCCAGACTCAAGAGTAATTTTCATATCTCCTTTCTTTACTACATATCAGAGAAAGGCCATTGAATTCAAAGATTTGCCAATGGAATTATGGGAGGCCAGATTATATTCTAATAATACTATTCTATTCAATCAAATTAAGTCTCCAGAAAGGAGTGAATCTATTACCAAAATAAGTCAGAAGAGCGCGCTTGTACGGTCAGTTAATCAACAAGTAAGAGTGTATAATGAAGATAACCATTTCGAAGGATGTAATTAGGAAATACATAATCAATTAGGAAATACATAATCTCTACAAAGATCTCAAGGAAGGAATTTTATCTATAGCAACAGACGTGACTATAAAACCAAATGCAAAATACATTGCATTTATTCGCAAGAGAAACTTTCTAGACATTGTCGTAAGAAAATCAAATCTTACGTTATTTCTAAATATGAAGAAGGGGTCATTGAACGATGCAAAAGCAGTGGCAAGAGATGTATCGAATGTGGGCCATTGGGGAAATGGCGATTATGAAATAATAATTAGAGAACCTTCTGATATTGGCTATACATTAACTTTGATAAAGCAATCATATGAAAGCAATTGAATGACACTGCTGGAACCATACGATAATGAAGGTGGCAGGTTGGACTGGTCATGGGAAGCTCAGGTTGGTGAAATGATTCTATTGGTTTGAAGGAAGGTAGGAAGATTAAGTTCTTAATAACGGGCTTCAAGAATCATCTTAGAAACTTTAGCTAATGGAGAAATTGTCAGGCTTGGTGTCATTGTTACTAACATTTTGAACAAATGGAAAACTAATGGTTATGTCCTTTATTTTAGCATGGATTGCTACCGTTCTCTTGTTAGATAATTACTCTAGAAAACTTCGAAGAGCCATTAGATGTAGGTACGTAAGTTATGGGTAGGGGTATGGTAGGAAGTCAAATATACTGAGCAAGTCTCTTTATATTGTACTTTTATTGAGGTCACTATATGCCACTACTGATTAATTATTCTCAACATGATAACCTACTTATTATTATCTATTTTGTCAGCAACGCCTATAAATTCTTCCTCTAGATAGTGTTTCAGTAGTAGCATGTATGAGGATGTGTCATTCAAAATTCCGTTATCATTGGAGACCATGATGGTCACCTGATATCTATAGCTCAGATAGAATCAAAATCTACGGAGGGGTTTGATCTGTTAGGATTGATGGGAGCTCAATGCACGTTGAGAGATACACGCCTTTATATCTCCAAGTTGTTGTTTAGGAGCTGAATCAAATCATCCTCTCAATCTATCCTGACTAAATTCCGGGCTACCGTATTCGCTTACCTTGGATTTCCGACCATGTACTTGTTTGTGGATTTCAAGACGTCTCTTCTCATCAAATTGCAAACCGCACGTCTTGCATTTGAAGGGCAATTGTATCTACTATTGAGAAAACATAACTAATAAAAAAGAGTTTTTCCGCTCCGGTCTTGCGACTTTCTATTTAGCATAGTATTAAAGATACTGGTTTGTAGGATCTCATTTATCTCTTGAATTCGAGCATCTTTTGGATACAATCTGGGAAGAACATCTTTTGGAAACATTCTAGAGAGAATATCTTCTGGATTGGACATTCTATGTCATATAAAATTAGAAAAACTAAAAAACATTCTATCGGTAAATCCCTGAGTTCAAGCACAAGAAATCAATAATAGTAACATCATGGTTGTCTGAGTTATTAGGCATATATATGAACG